>JAAYRS010000040.1 GCA_012518645.1 Bacillota bacterium | reverse complement strand
CGGCCTTCCAAGCCGGCTATGTGAGTTCGATTCTCATCACCCGCTCCATCTTTAAGATGTTTTGCGCCTGTAGCTCAGGGGATAGAGCATCGGACTTCTAATCCGAGTGCCGCAGGTTCGATTCCTGCCAGGCGCGCCATAGTTCATGGTGGGTATAGCTCAGTTGGTTAGAGCGCCAGGTTGTGGCCCTGGAGGTCGCCGGTTCGAATCCGGTTACTCACCCCATTTTTTATTAAGCAGCCTTGGGCTGCTTAATTTATTCCTTCTCCCGCCATGGCCTTCAATTTTTCCGCACTAGTGATCATTTCTTCTAAAGAAGTATGTAATTCCTGGGTTAAAGCCACTTGATTGGATTCAATCAACTGAATATCCGCAACAACCTGGTCCACATCCTGCTTAATGCTTTCTAAAGCACTGTGGATATCTTTAATCGTTCCCGAAACAGACTGGACTGATTGGACTGAGTTGGCGGCTAATTCCCGGATCGAATCCGCTACAACCCCGAACCCCCGTCCCTGTTCACCTACACGGGCCGACTCAATGGCTGCATTGATACCTAAGATGTGGGTTTTATCCGCTATATTTTTGATCAAATGGATAATCTTTTCTGTTTCTTTCAAAAGGGCATGGCTGGATACTGTTGTTTTAGCCAAAGCTTCAATTTTTTGGACCGCTTGCTGTAAAGCTTCGCCGTGTTCGTTGTTTAAAACCTCCAAGTGCTCCAAACCGCCTTCAATAAACGATAGTAAAGTGGATGATTCCTGGATCAGGGCGTGGTTGACAGCTTCTTTGGCTTCAATCATCTGCCAGATCAATTTGGCCGCATCAGGACAGACAATAATTATCTCTCGATCCGCCTCAGCGGATTGTTCCAATTCGCGGGCCACAGCAGGCACACCGGTGGCATCAAAAATGATTTTTTTACCGGGTCTTTTTAATAAATCGTGGAAATCCGCGGTGGCAAAGATTTGGTGTTTTCGGGCTAAAACTCTGCCGGGGCTTGTGGAATCCGGATCAGCGATCCCAATTATCTTGATTTCGGGAGTGGACATAAAAGTTGTCAATAAGGCGGCTCCACCCGGGCCTGCCCCTACAATACCTAACTGCGCCATAGACCTCGCTCCCTTACAGACTAAGATTTAGAGAATCAGTTTTAGGTTTTGTCTCCTGTGAACCGTAAAATGAAAATTAGAAAATTTAGGCTTGGCGTTCACTGCCTTCCCCGGGTAACAGAATTAGGCAAAAGACTATCGGGAAAAAGGTTTTTCCTCCATCGGGCCGCAGTGCAAAGTCCCGATTACCCCGGATTTAAGATCGCAAGCCTCCCCCAGTTATTCTGCTCCTGCCCTGCAATTCCCTTTCTTTTAGGCAGGATTATTCACAACTATAATGGAAGAAGAAAGTAAAAGAAAATGTTTGCGGACGGAAAGGATTGTTGCCTGATGGAAACGATGAAGGCCGCCGCCAAGTTAGAACCCGGTTTTGGTTTTGAGCTGGTGGAAGTACCTATCCCTAAGCCTACAGCAGGCGAAGTTTTGGTAAAAGTTAGGCTGAGCGCAATTTGCGGGACAGATGTGCATATTTACCAATGGGATCAGTGGGCCCAAAACCGGGTTAAACCTCCCCTTATTTTCGGGCATGAATTTTGTGGGGAAGTGGCGGAATTAGGCCCGGGGGTGAAAGGTGTTCAAATTGGAGATTTCGTTTCTGTGGAGACCCACTTTACTTGCGGAGTATGCCGCTTTTGCCGGACCGGGCGGGGCCATATCTGCCAAGAGGTTAAAATTGTGGGTGTCGACCGCAACGGCTGTTTTACGGAATATGTTACTGTCCCCGCAGAAAATCTTTGGGTTTGGAATCATGATCTTGATCCAGAGATCGCTGCAATCCTTGACCCTTACGGAAATGCTGTCCATACGGCCTTGGCCTGCGATTTAGCCGGTGCCAGGGTCTTAATTATTGGGGTGGGCCCCATTGGTTTAGCGGCGATCCCCGTGGTGAAACGAGCAGGGGCTCAGCAGGTTATCTGCAGTGATGTCAGCTCGTACCGTTTGGATTTAGCCCGCCGCTTTGGAGTGGATTTAGCAGTCGATCCGCGCCGAGAAGATTTGTATGCTAAGGTCCGGGAAGCTACCGGAGGGCAAGGGGTTGATGTCCTTTTGGAAATGTCCGGCAATGAAAAAGCAATCAATGACGGTTTTAAATGTTTAATTAACGGGGGTACAGCTTCCCTGCTGGGAATCCCCTCCAAACCTGTCAGTATTGATTTGGCAGATGCTTTAATTTTCAAAGGTGCAACCATCTACGGCATTAACGGGCGGAAAATGTTTGAGACTTGGTACCAAGCCCAAGCGCTGCTGGAGGGCGGGCTGGATTTAACCCCCCTCATTACCCATCGCTTTCCTTTGGAGCGGATTGGGGAAGGTTTGGAGCTGATGAAAGCCGGCCAATGCGGGAAAATAATTATTGATCCGAATGGGGAGTGATTTTCGATGGAAAGGCTTAGTTTTTTAGATCAGGAGCTGCAGAGTCTGAAGGAGCAGGGTTTATATCGCCTGCCCCGGACCTTGAGCGGGGAACAAAAAGCGGTTTCAATTTATGATGGCAAAAGTGTGGTCAATCTTTCCTCCAACAATTATCTAGGGCTGGCTAATCATCCCAGGCTGGTGGAGGCAGCTCTAAAGGCCACGAGAAAATACGGGGTTGGCTCCGGGGCAGTCAGGACCATTGCCGGACAGATGGATTTGCACCGGGAATTTGAAGAAAAACTGGCGGATTTTAAAAAAGTGGAAGCCTGCTTACTTTTCCAGTCGGGTTTTACGGCTAATTCGGGTACCGTCAGCTGTATTCTCGGCAGGGAAGATGTGATTATCAGCGATGAGCTGAACCATGCCAGTATTATTGACGGTTCCCGCTTAAGCAGGGCGGAAATTAAAGTTTATCCCCACGCCGATCTGGATGGCCTTCGGGCAAGGCTGGAAGAGACCGGGGGCCGCCAGAAATTAATCGTCACCGATGGTGTTTTTTCTATGGACGGGGACATTGCCCCCCTACCGGAAATTGTTTCTCTAGCCCGGGAATTTGAGGCTTTGGTAATGATTGATGATGCTCATGCCAGCGGTGTTTTAGGCCAAAATGGCCGGGGGACCGTAGATCATTATAATTTGCATGGTGAAGTTGATATCCAGGTCGGGACCCTTTCTAAAGCAATAGGGGTCCTGGGAGGCTATGTGGCCGGGCCCCAAAAATTAATCGATTATTTAATTCAAAGGGCCCGTCCCGTCTTGTTCAGCACATCCGCCCCGCCTGCTGTCGCCGCAGCGGCTTTGGCTGCTTTGGAGATTCTTTTGGAAAAACCGGAACTAATCGATCGGCTTTGGGAAAACACGGAGTTTTTCCGGAGCGGCTTACAAAGGCAGGGTTTTAATACCGGCGCCAGCGCTACTCCGATCATCCCCGTTATTGTCGGTGACGAACGTCAAGCTATGCGGTTAGCAGACGGCCTCTTTGAGCAGGGGGTCTTTGCTCAGGGGATTGCATTTCCCACGGTGCAAAAAGGGAAAGCCCGCGTGCGCACTATTGTCAGTGCGGCTCACAGCAGGAAAGATTTAGAGTATGCCTTGGACACTTTCGTTCAAGTAGGCCGTTCTTTGGGGATTATCTAAACTAAAAGGCGGCCCGGCGGGCCGCCTTTTAGGCCTGAGGTACTATTACCCGCGTGGCGTGAGGTGCTATCCGGGCGCGGAGGGTCCCCATTTGAAAGACATCGCCATCCAACATAATGGGCAGTTGTCCGCTTTCCACCTCTACCTGTTCCCCCTCGACAATAGTAATGGCAGGGTGGGGCAGGTGCCTGCCGGAATAAACTTTGGGCAGGGTCAGGGCTAAATCAATCCGGGAGACCTGATCTAAAATAAAGACATGAAAAACCTTATTATTCGGCTTGGCCTCCGGGGTAAATTTCAGCCCGCCGCCGCCGTAGGGCATGTTCATCACGAATAGTCCGGCGATCTGTTTTTTAAAAGCGGTGCCATCAACAGTAATTTGAACCGGGTGGGTTTTTAAATGGCGGATTGTCGAGGCGACTCCGGCTAAAATTGCCAGTGATCCTTTTAGGAGTCCGCGGCGGTGGGCGTTGACGTGTTCGATAACATCTACGGGAAAGCCGATGGAACAAAGAACACCGAAGATGCGCTCTCCGGCCAGGCCTACATCCAGGGGGACGGTGCTTGCTTTTTTTAAAACTTCCAAGGCCTGCTTGGTTTGAAGGGGGATTCTCAAGCTGCGGGCGTAATCATTGCCGGTTCCCCCGGGAATAATTCCTAAAACACTGGAGGTCTTCCACATTCCTTCCAGTACCTCCCGGGTGGTCCCGTCACCTCCCAGGGCTGCTATGACTTCATGGTTTCGGCTGGCTTTCGCTGCTAATTCCACGGCGTGTTCCGGGTTCTTTGTATAAGTTAGTTCAAAATCCACATTTTGTTCTTTCAGAATTTGCTGTGCCAAATCCGCTGTTTTGGCCCCCCGGCCCCTGCCGGCTAAGGGGTTGACGATGATGGCTATACTCACTGCGACTCCTCCTACCGTTGGATTTTCGCTACATTATTCGCCATCATAAATCTAAACTCCTTCGATCATACTAACGAAAGAAGGAGGTGGTAGGGAGTGCCGAAAGACAAAAAGAAAAAGCGCCAGCCTTCAAGGCAGTCGAGCCAGGCAGGCCTAGGAAGCGCTAATACTTTTTTTGAAACGGCAGAGGAGCTGGCCAACCGTCATTCGGAATCCAAAGAACGGGGTAAGGGCGAACAGTCAAAGAAAGCCCAGGGGGTTACACCCGACCCGGAAAATCCTGAAAACCGAGGGTGAAATAAGGGAGCATTCCTGCTCCCTTTTCTTCCTTTAATAGGCCACTTGCCTGACCAGCCCGGTTAGTTTTTCCGCGGCAAGGAGGACCTTTGTTTTTTCCTCCAAAGTTACGGCTATACCTAAATCCTGGATGCGGCGGGTGATTTCTT
>JAAYRS010000039.1 GCA_012518645.1 Bacillota bacterium | reverse complement strand
GGCGGTAAACGCGGCCCGGCGGGGCGGCATCCGCACCATTATGGTTACCGGTGATCACCGGAAAACCGCTGAAGCCATCGCCCAGAGAATAGGACTTTTAAACGCCGAGGCTAACCAGGTTTTAACAGGTGCGGAATGGGAAACCCTAACACCCCTGCAGCAGCAGGCCCGCATCAGCCGGGTGGCCGTATTCGCCAGGGTGGCCCCGGCCCATAAACTATCCATAGTCCGGGCTTTGCAAAGTAATGGGGAAATAGTGGCTATGACCGGGGACGGCGTTAACGATGCCCCCGCGGTTAAAGAGGCGGATATTGGAATTAGTATGGGGGTGCAAGGCACAGATGTAACCCGCGAAGCGTCTGATATGGTCTTGGTAGACGATAATTACACTACTATAATCAGCGCTATCAGGGAAGGAAGGGGTATCTATGAAAATATCCGCAAGTTTATCCGCTATCTTTTAAGCTGCAATGTGGGGGAAGTCTTAACTATGCTGGCGGCCGCTTTAGCAGGTTTGCCTCTACCTTTGGTGCCCATTCAGATCCTCTGGATGAATCTAGTTACCGATGGGCTGCCGGCCATTGCCTTAGGCTTGGAGCCTATGGAGCCCGACTTGATGGATCACCCTCCCAGAAGCGCTCAAGAAGGTGTTTTTGCGCGGCGGCTTTTGCCTAAAATTTTATTTTCCGGCACTATAATCAGTGCCTCCACTTTGGCCGTCTTTGTGTTCAGTCTTTGGTATTTTCCTGCTAATCTGGACCGGGCCCGTACTTTAGCTTTTACGACTTTGGTTTTTGCTCAGCTGGCCTTTGTATTTCAGTGCCGTTCAGAGCAGCGCTCCCTTTTTCAAATTGGGCTGTGGGGTAATTTATACTTGCTGATAGCTGTGGTGGTTTCCGGCGGGGCCCAAGTCTTTATCCTTTACAACCGGTTTTTCCAGAAGATCTTTCAAACGGTTCCCTTAAACTTCGATGATTGGATCTTAGTTGCGATCTTTGCCAACGGTTCTTTGTTTTTAGAAACCGTTTTCCGTCTAGTCAAAAAGACTGTGCGAAAGCACTTCTCACTTTCGAAAATCTAAATCCTAGCAGGATTCTTGTGGGAAACCAAGAATTAGGTCTTAGAAGATTAGGGCGGGCTTTTGGAGGCGGCAGATGTGGTGAAAAGCATGACGGGTTTTGGACAAGGTGAAGCAGGCAACCGCGATTGGTGGCTGCAGGTGGAGATCAGGGCCCTTAACCACCGTTATTTAGATCTAGCCTTTAGAATTCCTAAGCAGTATTCTCAACTGGAGGAGCCGCTGCGTTTGGCAATCCAAGAGAAAGTGGCCCGGGGCCGTTTGGAAGTCACGGTAAATATGAAGGACTTTGGGGAAAAAGGTAGAAAGGTAACTGTTAACAAAAGTTTACTGCAAGGCTACCTAGAAGCCCTCCGAGAAATTCAAGACCACTTAGGCTCCCAAAAACCGGTGGGCCTGGAGCAGCTCCTTTTACTACCGGATCTTTTAACTCTGGAAGATCCCGAATTGGATTGGGAGAGCCTGGAGGAAGTTTTTCTAGAAGCGGTAGATCTTGCCCTCCGGGAATTGGAGCTAATGCGCCGAACCGAAGGTGAAAAATTGGCTCTGAACTTACAAGAAAAAGCCGCCAGTATTGAAAGACTAGTGGAAGAGATTGCTTTTTTAGCGCCTCAAGTTGCTGAGGACTACAAAAAACGTCTTCAGGAGCGCTTAGGGGACTTACTGGATGGGACAAACATTACTGAAGAACGTTTCCTGGGAGAAATAGCTATTTTTGCCGATAAATGCAGCATCGATGAGGAATTAGTTCGCTTTGACAGCCATGTCCAACAGTTTAAGAAATTTTTGCTGTCGAATCAACCTGTAGGGCGCAAGCTGGAGTTTTTGCTGCAGGAGATGAACCGCGAAGTAAATACAATTGGTGCCAAAGGCAATCAAGTGACAATTGCTGGTTTAGTTGTGGAGATCAAAAGCGAATTGGAGAAAATGCGAGAGCAGGTTCAAAATATTGAATGATTGTTTTCCCGTATCTGTCTGAACTAGCTGAAGACTATCCCAAAGGAGGTGAGCAGATTGTCACTACCGTATTTGTCCCAGGAGGAGAAAATGAAGGCACTAAAAAAAGCACAGGAAATGCGCAGTAAAAGAGCTGAGTTGCGGGCAAAACTAAAGAACGGCAGTATCTCACTGCAGGATGTATTAGATTCCGCGGATGATGAAGTTATAGCCAGGATGCGTGTTACATATCTTATTCAATCTCTACCCCAAATAGGCAAAGTTACATCCAAAAAGATAATGTCGGAAATTGGTATCAATGAAAACCGAAGGGTGCAGGGCTTAGGCAAAAGGCAAAGAAACGAACTTCTGAAGAGATTAGGATGATCACAAGAGGGGCTGATGTGATGGGGATTAAATTAATTAATATCGGATTTGGAAACATAGTTGCGGCTAATCGAATTGTGGCCATAGTTAGTCCCGATTCAGCTCCTATTAAAAGAATGGTGCAGGAAGCCAGAGATCGGGGGATGCTGATCGATGCCACTTACGGCCGCCGGACCAGAGCGGTAATCATCGCTGATAGTGATCATGTTATTTTGTCAGCAGTGCAGCCGGAGACTGTTGCTCAGCGGTTGGCTAGTAAGGAACATATTGTTGCGGGTGAAAAATAGGAGGCTGCTGCTGAATTGAAGGGTTTAAAAAGTAAATGGGATGGTAGGTTGCCAAGAAAAGGATTTTTAATTGTCTTATCGGGGCCCAGCGGTGCCGGTAAAAATTCGGTGATGAATGCAGTATTTCCTACCATCCCCAATTTAAAGTATTCGATCAGTGTAACCACCAGGCCGCCCCGGCTTGGCGAAGTGGACGGGGTTAATTATTTTTTTCGCACCGAAGAAGAATTTGACTCTTTCGTTGCCCAAGATCTATTATTAGAGTGGGCAACTTTTGTCGGACACAGATATGGGACCCCGAAGAAATATGTGCAGGAGCAGATTAAGAACGGAAATGCTGTGATCATGGACATAGATATTCAAGGGGCCGCTCAGATTAGGGCCCAAATGCCCGAAGCGGTGTTTGTTTTTTTGTTGCCCCCAAGCCGGAGTGAATTGGCACAGCGCTTAAATTTACGCGGCACCGATTCAAAGGAAGTAATCAAGCACCGTCTAGAAAAATCAGAGGAAGAAATAGAGCATATAATTGATTACGATTACTTTATCGTTAACGATGATTTAGGGGAGGCGGCAGAGAGATTGGGGCAGATTATTCTCAGCGAATGGTCCCGGGTCAGCCGCATCGATTTAAAAGGACTAAAGTGCTTGTGGAAAGGGGGGGCTGAGCCTGAGCGATCCAAAAAAAATTAACCGATATGCAGCTATCGTAGCCGTTTCTAAGCGCGCTCGCCAGATTATAAACGGTATTGGCCCAGTAATAGAAGGAGAAGGGGCTAAGCCTGTAACTATCGCAATTGAAGAACTGGAGGCGGGTAAACTCCGCTGGAAACACACCAAGAGGGAATAAAGTTCGGCGTGACCTGTGGAAAACCACAGGTTGTTTTTTTAGGAGGTGAACAGGGTGTCCGCACCATTGATTTATGCCGGTGTTATTGTTGATTTGAAAGTGGAAGCAGTAGACCGTATTTTTCAATATTCCATTCCCCCGGAAATTGATTCTCTCAGTGTGGGTCATCGGGTTTTAGTTCCCTTTGGGCCCCGCCGCTTAGAAGGGTATGTTGTGCAGCTTTCGTCTCAATTGGAAATCGAATCTTCCCAGCTGCGCAGTATTATCCGCCTGCTTGATCCGGCACCAATAATCCTGCCCTCCTTAGTAGAGCTAGCGAAGTGGATGAGAAACCGCTATGTGGGGCTTTTATCAGAGGCGCTCCAGTATATGCTGCCCCCAGGTTCCCGCTATGGCAGAGAACGGGTGGGCGCCAAGTATCAACAGGTAGTGACGCTGAAAAAGCCTAACCCGGACTTAAGGCCCCAAGCAACCGCCCAAAAGCGTGTGCTGGAAGTTTTAAAACAAAACCCCCGTCTTTTGGCGGCAGATTTAGTGGAGCAAGCCCAGGCCCGCTACGGGACGCTGAAGTCTTTGGAGTCCAGGGGGATCATCTCCATCACAAGTGAACGTTTGGAGAGGACAATTAGTTGGGATGCGGTTCCTGATCCCAGTTTTAAACTGAATTTGGAACAGGAAGAGGCCCTGCGGGTAATTAGGGAAGAGAGAGAAGGCCAAAAACGGCCTGTCCTCATCCACGGAGTTACCAGCAGCGGAAAAACAGAGATTTACCTGCAAATTATCAAAGAAGTGATTGAACAAGGCCAGCAAGCTTTGGTTTTAGTTCCGGAAATTGCTTTAACCCCTCAGACGGTGAACCGTTTTGGGACGCGCTTCGGCAGGCGTATTTCTGTGCTGCACAGTGCCCTTTCTCCCGGAGAACGTTTCGATCAGTGGTGGAAAATCTACAGGGGGGAAGTGGATGTAGTAATCGGGGCCCGCTCGGCGGTTTTTGCCCCTGTGCCCAATTTAGGGTTGATCGTTCTTGATGAAGAACACGAAGGATCCTATAAGCAGGAAGAAGGCACTGTGCGCTACCAAACAGGCGAGGTGGCCATCAAACGCTGTGAGCTGGTTGGAGCCCAAGTGCTTTTAGGCAGTGCCACCCCTGCCCTGGAAAGCTATCATAGGGCCCTGCAGGGGCACTATCGTTTGGTACAGCTGACCAAACGGGTGGAAAAACGGCCTCTGCCCGCGGTGGAGGTAGTTGATATGCGGCAGGAATTTGAGCAGGGCAACCGCTCCGTGTTCAGCAAAGCCCTAAAAACGGGGTTAGACAGCATTGTTAATACGGGGAAACAAGCAATTATTCTCCTTAACAGGAGGGGATTTTCCTCCTTTGTCCTCTGCCGGGAATGCGGGCATGTTTTGCGCTGCCCCAACTGTCATGTTTCCTTAACTTACCATCGTGCTGACGATCGGCTGCACTGCCACTACTGTCCCCACAAGGAACCCCTGCCCAACCTTTGCCCCCAATGTGCCTCAAAATATTTAAGGCAGTTTGGGGTGGGAACAGAACAAGTGGTTGAGGCTTTGGGGCGGGAATTGCCGCAACTGAAGGTCCTTCGCCTTGATGCTGATACAACCAGAAGAAAAGGTGCCCATAATCGTATTTTAAAACAGTTTTCCCAAGGACAGGCCCAGGTGTTGGTGGGAACCCAAATGGTAGCTAAAGGTTTAGATTTTCCTAACGTAACCTTAGTAGGGGTGTTAAGTGCTGATCTTGCTTTAAATTTCCCCGATTTGCGCTCCTCGGAACGCACTTTCCAACTTTTAACCCAAGTAGCCGGGCGCAGCGGCAGGGGTCGACACCCGGGCAAAGTTATTATTCAAAGTTACGAACCGCGCCATTTTTCTATCCTTTGCGCTCAAAAACACGATTATTTAGGATTTTACCGTCAAGAGATTACTTTTCGGAGGGGGCTGGGTTACCCTCCCTTTCGGCGCCTGACGCGCATCTTGTGCAGCGGTCCGGAAAAAGAGGCTGCTGCCAAAGCAAAGAAAATCCAGCACTACTTACTGGACAATGGTTTTGCCGAGGAAGATATTTTAGGCCCTCACCCGGCCCCCTTAAGCCGTTTACAGGGACGCTTCCGCTGGCACTTGGTGCTTAAAAGCGATTTTTCCCTTAGCCCTCTTTTGCGGAAAGCACCCAAATCTACATCGGAAGTGCGGGTAATCATTGACGTTGACCCTTTGTTTCTCCTCTAAATATGCTATAATAAAGGAGCAGGATAAGAGTCGAGGTGTAAAAAATGGCAGTACGGGAAATAGTTCTAATTGGCGATCCCATTTTAGAAAAAAAAGCGGAAAAGGTTCCATCTGTTACCAAAAAGCTTGTTAAAATAGGGAACGATATGCTGGAAACCATGTACGAAGCTAATGGTGTCGGCTTAGCCGCACCTCAAATTGGCATCAGCCGGCGCCTTATAGTTTTTGATGTGGATGAGGAGCCCCGGATGCTTTTTAATCCGGTGATTATTAAACAATCCGGAGAAGAAATAGATGTGGAAGGTTGTTTAAGTATTCCGGAACGCTGGGTGTACGTAAAGCGCTTTACTGAATTAGAAGTGGCGGGCCTTAATGAGAAAGGGCGTCAAGTGCGGATTAAAGCGGAAGGCCTGTTGGCCCGGGTGCTCCAGCACGAAATTGATCATTTGGACGGAATCTTAATCTTGGATCGCATGATTGAAGAAGCTGTGACAGAGACTAAAAAGGAGGGTGAGTAAATGCGGATAGTTTTTATGGGGACTCCCGGGTTTGCTCTGCCCAGCCTGGCCCAAGTCCGGCAAGAACATGACATCGCGGCGGTGATTACTCAACCGGATCGCCCTAGGGGGCGGGGTCAAAAATATTCTTTTTCACCCGTAAAAAAAATGGCTTTGGAAGCGGGCCTAACAGTACTGCAGCCTCGGCGGCTGGGTACCGCTGAGGTTTTGGATCATTTAGAAAGCCTGCAGGCGGATGCATTTGTAGTGGTGGCCTTTGGTCAGAAAATACCGCCGCGGCTGCTGGAAATGGCTCCTTACGGCTGTATTAACGTCCACCCTTCTTTGCTTCCAAAATATCGGGGGGCGGCCCCAATCAACGCCGCTATTATCAACGGCAGGGCTGTAACGGGGGTTACCACCATGTATCTCAGCCTGGAGTGGGATGCCGGGGATATAATATTACAAGTCGAGGAAAAGATAAAGCCAAGGGATACTGCAGGTACTCTGCAAGAACGGCTCAGCTTAAAAGGTGCGGAACTTTTAAGCGAAACTTTGCGCCAATTAGCAGCGGGAACCGCGCCGCGCCTGGCGCAAAATGAAGACGAAGCCACTTTTGCACCTAAATTATCCAAAGAAGACGGCCGTTTAGATTTTCGAAAACCAGCCCGCGAATTAGATTGCCTAATTAGGGGGATGAACCCGCGGCCCGGTGCTTATGCCCGTATTGGGCAGGAAGATGTTAAAGTTTGGCAGGCCGTCCCCCAGAGGGAAACGGGTTCCCCGGGCCAAATCTTGGGCGCGGAAAAATCTGGTTTATTAGTGGGCTGCGGGGAGGGCTCCCTCCGCTTAGAAAAAGTACAGCGGCCCAATTCCAGAGTTGTTCCGGGTTTAGATTTTGCCAACGGATTGCGTTTGCGTGTAGGTGATTATATCAATAGATAGGAGGAGAAAAATGTTTTGGGATCCTACGTTTATTTTAGTACTACCGGCTTTGCTTTTAGCAATGTATGCTCAATTTAAAGTTAACAGCACTTTTAACCGTTATTTGCGCGAGCGTTCCAATGCAGGTTTAACCGGGGCGCAAGCGGCCCGCCGCATTTTAGACGATAATGGTCTCCACAACGTTTCAGTAGAAATGGCCCGGGGCCAGCTTAGTGACCATTATGATCCCCGGAGTCAAACTGTCCGTTTATCCCAGACAGTTTACGGGGGCAGCAGCGTAGCCGCTTTGGGGGTCGCTGCCCACGAAGTAGGGCACGCAGTGCAGCACTCCCGCAACTATTTGCCTTTGGGAATTAGAAACAATCTGTTTCCCGTAGCTAATCTCGGCAGCCAAATGGCCTTTCCCCTTTTTATGCTGGGTTTTTTGTTTAGTTTCGATACTTTAATGCTGGTAGGGATTTGGTTCTTTGTTGCTGCTTTGGTCTTCCAAATTGTAACTTTGCCCGTGGAATTCAACGCGTCCCGCCGGGCTATTAACTTTTTGGATTCGGGCGGCTATTTAAACCGGGCCGAAATGCCTAAAGCCAAAGCTGTACTGCGGGCCGCGGCCCTGACCTATGTTGCTTCCACCGCAGTTGCCGCCACACAGCTAATCCGCTTGCTAATTCTAAGGGGCGGCCGCAGGAGAGGGTAATGGAAAAAAACAAGAATCCACGTTTTCTGGCGGTGAAGACCTTGAACATGCTGGAAAAGAAGGAGGACTTCCTTGGGGAAGTCCTCAATTTCCATTTAAAACAAGGCAGGCTTACACCTTTGAACAAGGCTTTTTATACTGAGTTGGTTTCAGGTACGGTGCGGATGCGAAAAAATCTTGATTATGTCTTGGGCCTCTTCAGCCGGCGTCCTTTAAAAAAGATCCAGCCCACACTGCTGAACATATTGCGGCTCGGTGCCTATCAAATTCTTTATTTGGATCGGGTTCCGGTTTCCGCCGGTGTAAACGAATCTGTAAAATTAGCACGTTATTTCGGGCATCAGGGAACAGCCGATTTTACGAATGCACTCTTACGTAAAATCGGGAGCATGCAGGGGGCCATAGTCTATCCCTCGTGGGAGCAAAAACCCGGATCCCATTTGGCTTTCAAGTATTCTTTCCCCCTTTGGGTGGTTGAATTGTGGATTAATTGGTTGGGCAGGGAAGAAACATTACAGCTCTGCCGGGCCTTTAATCAGCGCCCGGAGATGCATCTTCGGGCT
>JAAYRS010000038.1 GCA_012518645.1 Bacillota bacterium | reverse complement strand
TTGGCGGAATAAAGAAAGCCTTGACACAGGCCGGCGGCCCTTTTATGCTTAAAGCAAAGCGAGGTGGGCTTGGTGATTATTGTAGGCATTGCGGGAGGGACCGGTTCGGGCAAAACTACTTTTGCTAAAACTCTCCAGGAAAGCTTAGGCCGGGAATGCGTTATTATTGCCCAAGACTCCTATTATTTTCCCTATTCCCAGCTTAGTTGGGAGGAAAGGGTTAAAATCAACTACGACCATCCCCGCGCTTTTGAAGATCAACTTTTAGTGCGGCATTTAAAACAGCTGCGCCGGGGCAGGCCGATTCAGGTTCCCGTTTACGATTTCGAAGCTTATACTAGATCAAAGCAAACCAAGTTAGTCCACCCGGAAATGATCGTTCTGGTGGAAGGCATTTTAGTTCTTGCTGATCCCGAATTAAGAAAGCAGTTTGATATTAAGGTTTTTGTAGACACAGATCCCGATGTGCGCCTTTTAAGGCGTTTAGTGCGGGATACGAAGGAAAGGGGCCGGACTTTGGATTCGGTGCATGAGCAGTATTTAAAAACGGTCAAGCCCATGCACGAGGCCTTTGTGGAGCCTTCTAAGAAATATGCCGATCTTATCATCCCGGAGGGGGGCTTTAACACAGTAGCCTTAGCAACCTTGGCCGCCGTTTTAAAGCAGTACCTGCGGGAAGAAGAAACGGCCTTCAGTAAAGAGTGAGTGGTGTTGAGCATGGAAGCTAGAGAGTTCTATGATCAAGAGGATTATACTTCCGATTTAGAGGATTTAAGGCGTTTGGAAGGCTGCAGCCTCCCTGTAGTTATTTTTAACGGGCCTGTTTGCACCAATAACGGCCTCTACCGCTTAAGTGATTTAGGGTTGGCGGAGGCCAGGAAACTGCTGGCGGAGAAGGAGTTTATCTCCGCCGTGGGCCATCAAGCCAGCGCGGAAGTTCTTTCAGCGCTTTTGGGGGTGGAGATTCCTCTCAATCGGATTGAGTACTATCAATTAGCAGGGCAGGATGCCATTGCCCTTAATCTCAACCAGCGCCCCCCGGAGGGCCAAATTTTAGATGCAGAAGAAATGTTAGCAGTAGGATTTACCCTAAAATTATTGGAACGGCTGCAGTAAACTTAAAAGGAGCGTGGCGGTTTGCTCAATAAAAAGGTGATCAGTGCTGTTTTAGCCGGCGGAGTGGCGGCCATTTCTTTTTCCGCGGTTTTGATCCGCCTGGCCGAGGCGGATCCTGCTGTAATTGCTTTTTACCGCCTGTTTTTTGCTTCCCTGCTTTTGGCTCCTTGGGCCGGGAAAGATTGGAAAAAAATTCGCCTTTCCCACCGGCAGTTAGCTTTAATGGTGGGGGCGGGGGTTTTTCTGGCTCTTCATTTTTTGTTGTGGATGACTTCCCTGGAGCATACCAGTGTGGCCAGTTCCGTGGTTTTAGTGACTACCCAGCCTTTATTTGTCTTTTTATTCTCCATCGTTTTCTTGAGAGAGGTCCCCCCCCGTTCTATGTGGGGGGGTCTGCTGTTAGCTTTGGCAGGCAGTGTGCTGGTGGTCTTTGGTCAAGGCGCCGCGGGCCAATCCCGCCTTTTAGGCAATCTTTTGGCCCTGGGAGGGGCGGTGATGATGGCCCTATATTTCCTGGCAGGCCGCAAAGTCCGCGGCGATGTGCCTTTGGCTCTGTATTCCGCCTTAGTTTACGGTTTCAGCAGCGCAGCCCTAGCCCTTTTTATACTCTGGCAGGGCCTTCCTTGGGGCGGTTACAATGCGCAAACTTGGCGCCTGTTCTTTTTATTAGCCTTACTTCCTACAATCCTGGGGCATAATAGTTTGAACTGGGCTTTAAAATACCTGCCGGCAACCATGGTCAGTGTGGTGATTTTAGGTGAGCCTATCGGAGCCGCCCTTTTAGCCGGGCTGATCTTGAAAGAGATCCCGGCTTGGATCGAAATTTTCGGAGGTGGTCTTATCCTTGCCGGGATCTTCTTGGTTTGGCGGAACGATCCAAAAACGGGACAGGCCGGTTCAGCTGAAAATCTGCAGGAGCAGCAGGCAGGTGGCGCTGAAAAAACCTACTCCTATGCTCTGCCTCCAGCCGGAGCGGAGGGCAAAGCGGAAAACCAAGCTGAAAACCCCGGCATAGGCCGGCCAGCGGAGGAGAGCCGGCAGAAGGCTTAACCTAGGGCCCCGGCTGGGAAAAAGCAGGGCTACTAAAGAGAAGGCGGTGGCGCCGGCCAGGGCCAGGGCCAGAGTTTGATAATTTAGTTTTCTGCCTTGGCAAAGGGCGAAAACCAAGGTAACTGCAATCAAGCTGAACCAAAGGCAGATGAGGTTAGGTTTCATTTAGCAACAATCCTTTCCTTATGCGGGATGCTCCGCCGAAACGGAGCACCCCTTCAATCTCAGTTAGAACACCAATGCCCAATCAAACCGCCAAGTGCACCGGAAACGGCGTGCTTAAGGCCATCTGACAGGTTCCAGTCTTCG
>JAAYRS010000037.1 GCA_012518645.1 Bacillota bacterium | reverse complement strand
GCCGCGGCCAGCTTGGAAGATGCTGCCCGCTTGGCGGTGGAGGCCGCGGGGGGTCTCGGGGCGGAGACCGATTTTCCCCCGGAATTATTAGAAAAAGCTTTGGAAGGAATGGCCCCGGGTCAAAAATGGCTGCGCGGTTTGTATACAGGGGGCACTCTTTGTTATGAGACGCTCCTGGTTTTAAGCAGGGAATTAGGTGATATTTATTCTAATATACCCTTGCGCAGCGAGCTGCGGCTGGAGGATAAAGACAAAAGTTACCGGCACACCGCTTTGGATTTAGGCAGCGATGAATACACTCAGGGCCGGCCCCACCCGATGATTGAGCCTTCTATCAGGGCAGAGCGGATTTTAGCGGAGGCGGCGGATCAGGAACTGGCTGTCCTTCTTTTAGATGTAGTTTTAGGTTATGGTGCCCATCGGCAGCCGGTGGCAGCAATGGCCGCCCAAATTAAAAAAGCCCGGCAAGCCGCCGCGGAGCGGGGAGGAAAACTGGTGATAGCTGCTTCTGTTACCGGTACTGATCAGGACCCTCAAAACCGCCGGGCCCAGGTGGAACAACTAGAGGAACTGGGCGTTTATGTTTTGCCTTCCAATTACCGAGCTGCCCGTTTTGGGGCGGCCTTAATTAAGCAGAAGGGGGCGCTGAGCAATGAAAGTAAGGATTCCTAAAGAAATTAGGGTTGTGAATATTGGCTTACCCGATTTTGCCGCTGATCTAAAGGAGGCCGGCGTAGATGTAGTCCACTTGGAGTGGAGGCCCCCTGCCGGGGGAGATGCCCGGGTTTTGAGCCTTTTGGAACGTTTAGCTGTCAAAAAGGAAGAAATAGATTCGGCTAATCAGAAAGCCCTAGGGAGGATCCTGGAGGGTGATCCGACCTTGATCGATCTGGGTTTGGCCGCGGAGGTAATTCCCAATTACCCTGAGCGCACCTTGCTTCATGCCGGGCCTCCCCTTAGCTGGGAAGAGATGAGCGGGCCTGTGCGCGGTGCAGTTATTGGAGCTGTTTTGTTTGAAGGCTGGGCCCAATCCCCCGAAGAGGCAGAACGCCTGGCTGCGGCCGGGGAAATAAAATTTGCCCCCTGCCATCATTTTCAGGCTGTAGGGCCGATGGCCGGGGTGGTGGCTCCTTCCATGCCTGTGTTTGTTATAGAAAATAGGGCGTTTGGCAACAAGGCCTATGCTTCCTTAAACGAGGGTTTAGGTAAGGTTCTCCGCTTCGGTGCCTACGGAGAAGAAGTTTTAACCCGCCTAACTTGGTTAAAAGATGATTTTTACCCCATTTTGAAAGATGCCCTCGGCAGTTTGGAAGGTATCTCTATTAATAATATTACCAGCCAAGCCCTGCAGATGGGCGATGAATGCCATAACCGCAATAAAGCGGCAACAGCCCTGCTTTTGAGGGAGCTGGCGCCTGCTTTGGTGGAAACAGATTATAAACCGGCTGCGATCAGGTCCGCTTTAGAGTTTATCCAGGGTAACGAACATTTTTACCTCAACATTTCCATGGCGGCTTGTAAAGCTATGTTAGATCCCGCCAGGGACATTCCCTGGTCAACTCTTGTTGTGGCTATGGCCCGCAACGGTACGGAATTCGGCATCCAGCTCAGCGGGCTGGGGCAGCGCTGGTTTACAGCGCCGGCCCTGCCGGTGGAAGGCCTTTATTTTCCCGGCTACGGCCCGGAAGATGCCAATCCGGATCTTGGCGACAGCGCCATTACGGAAACCTGCGGGATCGGCGGCTTTGCCATGGCCAGCTCCCCGGCCATTGTTCAATTTGTAGGGGGCAGCTCTAATGATGCTCTTAACTATACCAGGGAAATGTATAAAATCACTTTAGGGGAAAACGGTAATTATACGATTCCAAATCTAAATTTCCGGGGTACCCCTACAGGGATAGATCTGCGGAAAGTGTTAGCAAAGGATATTTTGCCGGTAATTAACACCGGAATTGCCCATAAAGAAGCGGGAATTGGCCAAATCGGCGCCGGTGTGGTCAACCCTCCCAGGGACTGTTTTGTTCAGGCGCTGGAAAAAATGGTAAGAGAGATGCCTAAGAAGTAAAGGTGTTTAGCAGAATGGAAAGGGGGCAGAAAAATGCTTCTGAAAAATTGTCGTCTGCGGGATGGGAGCATAGTTGATATTTTAACGCGGGATGAAAAAATTGCGGAGGTGGAAGCAGGGCTGGAGGCGGAGGGCGTTCGAGTTTTAGACTGCCGTGAAAACCTCATTGTTCCCGGTTTTGTCGACTGCCACATGCATTTGGACAAGACTCGGATAGCTCAAGAAACACCTAATAAAAGCGGGACATTGAACGAAGCAATCAGCATTTCTCAAAGCCGTAAACGCAATTTTACTAAAGATGAAGTCATGAAAAGGGCTAGAAAAACTGTGGAGATGGCCATTGAAGCAGGGACCACCTTTATCCGCACCAATGTAGATGTGGATCCCATCGTAGGTTTAATTGGTTTAGAAGCACTGTTGGCAGTAAGGGAGGAATTTGAAGATCGCTTGCAGTTGCAATTAGTGGCCTTCCCCCAGGAGGGCATTTTGAAAGCACCGGGTACTCTGCAGCTTCTGGAAGAAGCCTTGAAGATGGGGGCTGACGCCGTAGGCGGTATTCCGGCTAAAGACACTTCAGCCGAGGAACACCTGCAAATCATTTTTGACCTAGCTGAAAAACACGATCGTCCCTTGGATATTCATACTGATGAATCCGATGATCCCCAAGACTTAACCATCCTGGAGATCGCTAAACAGACCGTGGCCAGGGGCCTGCAAGGGCGGGTAAGTGTCGCCCACTGCTGTTCTTTAGCAGCCCTTCCTCCGGAACGTTTAGAACGGGTCCTGGCTGAAATCCGCCCGGCAGATCTGCATATTGTTTCCCTGCCTTCCACCAATTTATATTTACAGGGGCGGGATGACGCTTATAAAGTGCGGAGGGGAATAGCCCCGGTGAAGATCCTTTTAGAAAAAGGATTCCGCGTGGCTGTAGCCTCCGACAATGTCCGGGACGCTTTTAACCCCTTCGGAAACGCCAATTTACTGCAAATAGCCTTGATAACTGCCCATGGCTGCCACTTAGGGGGGACAGACGAATTAGAGCAAGTCTTTGATATGATCTCTTCTACGCCCCGGGAAATGATGGGCCTTAATCCCCACATTACCCCCGGGGGCAGGGCTGACTTTACTATCCTGCCAACGGAAAATGTGGCGGAGGCGATTGTGGGGCAGGTCCGAATCCTGGACAGGATTTACAAAGGGGTTCCCGACGGGAGGTGGTTGTAGCCAATTGACGGTAGTTTGACGGCATTTTAATTACTAGGGGGAATTAAAAGGATGAAACTATTACTAGTTGTTTTACCGTTACTTGTGATAATCGGGCTTTTACTAAGAAAACAGCATATGTTAGTTGCGGCGTTTGCAGGCGGTTTGTTGGCCGTGATCATTGGAAGACTAGACGTAGGTACAATTAACGGTTCCTTTCTTGCCGGTGTAGAACAAATGATGGGGGTTACCATCCCGATTTTGTATGCAGCTACTGCAGCTTTGGTAGCTAAAGCAGGCAGTATTCAGGCTATCGTTGATTTGGCCAGACACTATTTGCGGGGCCGCTTGGCGATCTTAGCGGGATTTTTGGTGCTGGTCCAATCCATGGCCACGTATATGGCGGGAATGGGCGCCGGTAACACTATGGTTATTGCTCCCTTGGTAGCTATTGCTGTAGGGTTTGTACCGGAAGTTGTGGCCGGGTTGGCCATTGCCACCGCTGTTGGTTTTACCACTTCACCCGCTTCCACTGAAACCGTTATTGCTGCAGAAATGGCCGGGCGGGACCTCTTAGAGCACTCAGCTGCCATGATGCCTTTCACCATTTTGTTTTTCCTTATCGGTGCCGGGCTTGCCGCTTACGGTGTTCATAAAAGAGGCAGTTTGATCCGGGGCGATGATGGGAAGGAAACAGAAGCAGGTCAGTCCGTCGGGGCCCTTTGGAAAAAATCAATACCGGCTATTGCTTTATTGGTCCTTGTTGTTGCCGGTAATAAATTGAACCAATGGATTGGGATTAGCCTTTTTACTCCTGCAACCACAATTATGATTACAACCATTTTGACTGTGTTCTTAACTGGGATGAATGCTAAAGAATCCTCTGATGCCTTAATTGACGGATCGCGCTTTATCCTTGTAACTCTTTTTTCGGTGGGAATATTCCTAGGCTTCATTAACATGATTGGTGAGATTGGCACGTTTGCTGAGTTAGCTGCTTTAGCGGGCAAGGCTCCGGTGAGCTTGGTGCTGCCTGCGGCCATGGTGATTGGTTTTCTAACAGCTATCCCGGCCGGGGCTTTTGCTGCCGGTGTTCTTGCTTTGGTCCTGCCCACCTTATCTACCTTAGGCATGCCTTCGGAAGCCATGGGATTTGTGGCTATGGCTGTAGGTTTGGGCACCCAGGTCAGCCCGGTCCAGATTAACGTTGCCGCTTTGTCTGATGGGTTTGAAATCTCGATTATGGATGTGATTAGAGCCAACCTTAAGTACGTTATCGGCGCTTTGGTGCTGCTGATTATTTTAGGGGTTATCTTTGTCTAAAAAGTAAAGGGGGGGCTTTGCCTCCCCTTTCAATACTGGAGGTAGGATAATGTTAAATGCAAAAGTCTTTCGGATTGAAATGAATTCTCCCGACGATGTTTCCGGTTTGCAGGCTCTTTTGGATAACGGGGAATTGCAGGCTTCTGAGATTCTGGCGATTCTGGGGAAGACGGAAGGTAATGGCTGCGTTAACGATTTTACCCGCGGATTTAGTACTATGGCTTTTAGAAGCTTCCTAGCCAAACATCAGGGGATTTCGGAGGAAGAAGTTGAAGAACAGGTCGCTTTTGTTATGTCCGGCGGTACTGAAGGTGTTATGACACCTCATGCCACAATCTTTGCCCAAAGCGAAGAAGAGGGCGAACCGGGGGAACCAGGTTTGGCCATTGGGGTGGCCTTTACCCGCGACTTTTTGCCGGAAGAAATTGGAACAATGACGATGGTGGAAGAAGTTGCCCAGCGGGTTAAGGAAGCTATGGCCGCGGCCAAAATTGAAAACCGGGAAGATGTTCACTTTGTTCAAATCAAATGCCCCTTACTTACCTCGGATCGGATTAACGATGCTAAAAGGCGGGGTAAGGAAGTTGTGGTCACCGACACCTATGAATCTATGGGTTATTCCCGGGCCGCCTCTGCCCTCGGCATCGGCCTGGCGCTGGGTGAAGTGAGCAGGGAAGATTTAAGCGATGCGGTAATTGCAAAAGATTGGGATTTCTATTCGGCGGTCGCCTCTACTTCTGCGGGAGTGGAGTTGATGAACTGCGAGATTATTTTGCTGGGCAACTCCGCCCATTCCAGCAGTGCTTATAGGATTGGGCACGCTGTAATGAAGGATTCCATTGATCTTGCCGCTGTGCTGGCTTCACTAAAGGATGCCGGTTTGGAATTCCAGGGGCTTCCTTCCCGGGAGCAGCTGGACCGCGTTGTTAACATTTTTGCCAAAGCGGAAGCGGATCCTACAGGCTTTGTGCGGGGCAGGCGCACTACCATGCTTACCGATTCCGATATTAATCACACCCGCCATGCCCGGGCTGTAGTCAATGGGGTAATTGCCGGTGTTGTAGGAGACCCCATGGTCTATGTTTCGGGAGGTTCTGAGCATCAAGGGCCTGCCGGCGGAGGACCCATTGCTGTGATTGTAAAAAAATAGCTGTTAGAGTTAGAACGGTGGAGGAGGAGGAGAAGAATGACTATAGTTAAGGCAAAACCGTACGATTTTGAGTGTCAGCTGGCTAAAACAGCCCTGATTATTATCGATATGCAGAACGATTTTGTGGCGCCCGGCGGGTTTGGCGAGCTGCTGGGTAATGATATGTCGGTTATTCGGACACCCATTGCCCCACTGCAGAAACTGCTTAAATTTGCCAGGGAGAATAATTTGTTTGTAATCCATACCCGGGAAGGCCACCGCCCCGATCTTTTGGATTGCCCAATTACTAAGCAAAGACGGAGCAAGCGCCAAGGGGCCGGGATCGGAGATCTGGGCCCTAACGGCCGCATTTTAATCAGAGGTGAACAGGGCCATCAAATTATAGATGAGCTCACGCCTATTGAGGGCGAGCCGATTATAGACAAGCCCGGGAAAGGTTCTTTCTATCAGACGGATCTAGATCTTATCCTGCGCAACAGGGGAATTGAATCTCTGCTTGTAACGGGTGTTACCACACATGTCTGCGTTGAATCTACGATTCGGGAAGCAAACGATAGGGGCTATGAATGCCTCCTATTGGAAGATTGCACCGCGGCGTTCGATCCTAAAGACAAGGAAAAAGTTTTGTGGACCGTGCAGCAGCAGGGTGCTATCTTCGGATGGGTTTCCGATTCAGTCAAATTTATGGAAGCAGCAAAAAAATAATTTAGTTTAAGGGGTTTGATTATGAATACTACCTATGGTCGTCTGTGGGTTAAAGGTGACTGGAATGGTTTCTTTGGTTTATTCACAAACGTCCTAACTAATCTAATGGTTCTAACCGGCCTATTGCTCGGAGTTGTGCAGTTGCCCGCTTCAATCGTTTACACTAGGATCATCCCGGCTGCCGGGGTAGCATCCTTAGTCGGCAATCTCTATTACGCTTATGCTGCCAAAAGAATGGCAGTAAGAGAAAAACGCGATGATGTTACAGCATTAGCTTACGGGATTAGTGTACCCCACATGTTTATCGTCGTTTTCTTGGTAGTAGGCCCTGTTTATTGGACAACCGGCGATGGAGTTCTGGCTTGGAGGGCCGGAATGGCCTGGGCTTTCATCGAAGGGATAATTGAAATTTTAGGGGGCGCCGTCGGCCCCGCCATCCGCAAGTATACGCCGCGGGCTGCGATTTTAGGCACCTTGGCCGGTTCTTCCATTGCTTTTATCGCTCTGCGCCCGGCGATGCAAATGTGGGAAGCCCCCTATATTGCTTTTGTGTCCTTGGCTGTGATTGTTTTAAGCTGGTTTGGGAACCATAAACTGCCTTTCAATGTTCCTGCCGGCTTGGTTGCTATTGTCTTTGGGACCATCTTAGGTTGGGTTACAGGGTATATGGACTTCGGGGCCCTCCGCCAATCGGTGGCGGATATGAGTTTAGCTTTGCCCCGTTTTTGGCTAAGCGATCTGATTCAAGGTATGCCCGCCATTGCACCTTACTTGGTTACAGCGATCCCCTTGGGGATTTACAACTTTTTTGAAACCATGAGTAATGTGGAAAGCGCGGCTACGGCCGGCGACGAATACAATACCCGGGAAGCTATGGTTGTGGACGGTGTGGGCAGTGTAATCGGAGCCCTGATGGGCAATGTTTTCCCTACTTCCGTTTATATCGGCCATCCCGGCTGGAAAAAAGTCGGGGCCAGGATCGGTTATTCTTGGGCCACCGGCGTTGCCGCTTTTGTTGTTACCACTTTAGGTATTATGCCCCTCCTGTTGAACATCATCCCCTTGGTAGCCATCCTGCCCATCTTACTTTATATCGGGCTGGTTATTGGCGCCCAGGCTTTTCAAGCGGTGCCCAAAAGGCATGCACCCGCGGTGGTGCTGGGCTTAATCCCTTGGTTAGCCAATTGGGGGTATGGTTTAGTTAACGATGCCCTCAGCGCTGCCGGAACCAGCGCGGCTGAAGTGGGTTTTGGGACCTTGACTGATGCCGGGATTATTTACGAGGGGATGGGTGCTTTAGGAGAAGGCGCCATTTTGACTGCCTTGATCCTAGTGGCTATTTCAGTTTTCATTATTGATAACGATCTGAAAAAAGCCGCTATTTATGCCGGATTTGGTGCTGTGCTGTCCTGGTTTGGTGTGATTCATGCCGGCCAGTTAGGTTTCGGTGCGGCCCGGGGCTCAGCCCTTGGCTATGTCCTCTTTGTCCTTGTTCTTTTGGGGATGAGCCGGTTTACAGAAACAAACACTGATTTGCAGGAAACTGCTTGAAATGATTGAACGCAAGAGTTAAAACGGGCGGGGTTAAACCCCGCCCGGGCCGGAAGGCAATTAACACTGCCCGATTTTTATTTTGCTTAAAATCAGATACAATTGCTGAAAAGGAGAAAGTAAATGTCTAAGATCGTCATTGCCCTCGGTGGAAATGCTATGGTTCGCCCGGGAGAGGCGGGTGGTATTGAAGAACAAACAGCCAATCTTAGTGCCTCTTTAACCAGGATCGTGGAGTTGGTGGGGCTGGGTCACCAAATTACCATCACCCACGGTAACGGGCCCCAGGTGGGTAATCTTTTAATCCAACAGGAAGCCGCCCGCCGGCAGGTGCCCTCTTTCCCCCTGGACGTTTCTGTGGCTCAAACCCAAGGCCAAATCGGCTATCTTATTCAAAACGGGCTTAGCGCGCAGTTAAAAAAGCAGGGGATTGATAAACCGGTCACTTCACTGATTACGCGGGTTTTAGTCCGGGAAAGCGATCCCGCCTTCCAAAATCCTTCTAAACCAGTGGGTCCCTTTTTTAGTGAAGAGCATGCCCGGGAAAGAATGGCCCGGGGGGAAGATTGGATCGAAGACAGCGGTCGCGGCTGGCGGAAAGTGGTGCCTTCGCCCCAGCCGGTAGAAATTGTGGAACTTCCTATTATTAAGGCCCTGGCGGGCCGGGGCGCCATCGTTATTGCCGCCGGAGGAGGGGGTATCCCTGTTGTGGAGCGCTCCGGTACATTGGTGGGAATCGAGGCGGTTGTGGATAAGGATCTGACAGGCTGCCTTTTGGCCGCGGATTTAGATGCTGACCTGATGGTGATCCTAACGGATGTGGAAAAAGTCGCCTTAAATTTCGGCACACCTAACCAAATTGATTTGGCCCAAATTACCCTTTCGGAGGCTAGAAATTATCAAAAAGAGGGGCATTTCGGGGCAGGAAGCATGGGGCCGAAAGTCGAAGCGGCTTGCAAATTCGTGGAAATCACCGGGGGCCGGGCTATCATTACCTCTTTGGATCGGGTTGTGGGAGCGGTTCAAGGCAAGGCCGGGACTAGCATAGTCAGGTAAGGCTAAGAAAGAAAAAGCGGATGAGGGGGCAGAAGTGAGCCCTCTTTTAGTTTGGCTGGGATTAAAGAGGGTTTTGGGATTAATTGCCTAATTCATTTTCCAGAGAGAATTTTTAAAACGGGAGAGCAGCGATCAGGGAGGTTAGGATGTAATGGTCTGCGAAGCGGATCTGGGCAGCTTAAGTTTGAAGAAATTGACTTTTAAAGAAACCGGCGAAGAAGGAAAAAACAGCCTTGATTACGATTTTAACTTGAAAGCCGCAGCTACTGAAATTGTAGATGAAATACTTTCGGTTTCCTGGGATTTGTCTTTTGTTTTGAAATCTTTGTTTACAGTTGAGGCAAAATACGAAATGTATGTGATTTGGGATAAAAAACAAGGCAGGAAAATCGATACCGGGCGCATAGTGCAGGAAACCGGCTTGCCGGTTTTATCGGAGTTTTCCCTGCTTTTGGCTCTGCTGACCAAGGCCGGCGGGGGGATCCCCTTGGCAGTTCAGCCGGAGGATCTTTTGGAAAGGGCAGGTTTTTCAATTAAATAGGAAGGAAGGCTTGAAAGGTGCCTAAATTGAAAGCAGTCCAACTCTCTCCGGAAGTAAACAGGGCTTTAGCCGAGAATAAAGCGGTGGTTGCTTTAGAATCCGCTATTATTGCCCACGGAATGCCCTTTCCCCGAAATGTGGAAACCGCCTTGGCTTTAGAAGATACGGTCCGGGAAAATGGGGCCGTCCCCGCCACCATCGCTTTGCTGCAGGGCCGCTTGAAGGCGGGTTTGTCTCCGCAGGAAATTGCCTACCTCGGAAAAAAGGGCCCGGCGGTGCACAAAGTCAGCAAAAGAGATCTGCCTGTTTTGGCCGCCGGAGGCGAAGACGGCGCTACCACGGTGGCAGCTACCATGATTATTGCCTTTATGGCCGGAATTGAATTTTTCTGCACAGGAGGGATCGGGGGGGTCCACCGGGGCGGAGCGCAAAGTATGGATTTTTCCGCCGATTTGGAACAGTTGGCCCAAACTCCCGTTTTAGTGGTTTGTTCCGGGGCCAAATCCATCCTTGATTTAGGTTTGACTTTAGAATACTTAGAAACCAAGGGCGTGCCCGTACTTGGTTATCAAACTCGGGAACTGCCCGCTTTTTATACCAGAAAAAGCGGTTTTAAACTGGAATATTGCCTGCATAGGCCGGAAGAAATCGCCGCTGTCTGGGCTGAAAAGAAGGCCATGGCCCTTCCCGGCGGTGTGGTGGTGGCCAATCCCATCCCGCCTGAATCAGCTTTGGATCCCGATTACATGGAGCAGGGAATCGCCCGGGCCCTGCAAAAAGCGGCCCAATTAGGCCTGCAAGGCAAAGAGGTTACTCCCTTTTTATTAGCTCAAATGGGGGAGATTACGAAAGGTAAAAGTTTGGAGGCCAACATCAAGCTGGTTCTGAATAACGCTAAATTGGCTGCTCAAATAGCCGTTGCCTCCCAAACTTTAACTTGATTGCAGCCGGAAGGGGGGGTTTGCTGTGCAAAGTCCGCCGGAGGTCTCGGTCCTGGGCGATATTTTAACCGATTACCAATACTGGGTGCGGCAGCGAGGAAACCATCCTTGATTTTAAGGAAAGTATAGCCTTAATACGGTTTTAGGCCTCAATTACGTTTAGATCTTTCTTTCTTACTTTGATCGATCAAAGCGGGGAGAGCACTATGTTCGCAGATCGCGGCGCTTTCCGGGAGCCCTTTCGCTTCAATATAAAGTTGGTTCCGTTCTAAAAAGAAGTTTTTTTATCCGGTTGTTTTTCGGCCTCTTCCCAACAGGCCCGGTTCTGCCTGCAGGCGGCGGAAAAAGTTAGGGAATAGGGAGGGTAAATTGTCTTAGATCCGGGCCCTAACCCCTCGGACATGTTCTCAACCAAATCCCATCTTGCCGGGATATCCTCTTACCCAACCGCAGGGAGTTGGAATAAATTTCCGGAAGCGGCGATTTAGAAAAAGGGATCAAAGTTTTAGAAAACCTGACGCCTGTATCGCTCTAAAATTGGGGCCGGAAGGCTCCGGATTAGTTCTGCAAAAAGGTTTTAGGTTTCACGACGGAACCCTGCTTAACAAGGGGCGGACTCGGAAAGCGGAAGGCCTTGGCAGGGAACCCTTGGATACAACCGGCGCCGGTGATGCCTTTAAGGCCGATTTTTCGGAAAGGACCCCTGCCGGGAAGGAACTGCCGATTCTTTCTAGAATTCTTGGGCAGTAAGCTATGCTTGAGCTTTCTCAGCGGAACTGGGGCCGTGTATAAAAAGTGGTAAGAATAAACTTGGAAACTAGAGGTGAAACCAGTGCAGATTGAAAACCTCTGCCGGGCCTATCTTGATCTTTTTCCCCAAAGCACCCCTTTTCTTTTCTCCCTGGCCCCGGGCCGGGTGAATTTATTAGGCGAACACACTGATTATAATGACGGGTTTGTCCTGCCCTTGGCTGTTGATGCCCACGTCGCGCTGGTCGGCGGGCGGAACAAGGATCGGCTGGTCCGCTTATATTCTTTGGATGCCTGTTTGGGGGATGTCTTTTCTTTAGATCAGATTACTTTAACTAAAGATAAGACTTGGAACAACTGTATCCGGGGTATTTGCACCGTGCTGCTGGAGGCGGGTTACCCTTTGGAGGGTATGAATATTGTTCTTCAAAGCAATCTTCCGGCTAAAACGGGTTTATCTTATTCGGCTGCCTTAGAGGTGGCCGCGGCTTTGTTTATGGATGAGCTTCATCAATTCCAGCTGGATGCTTTAGATTTGATTAGACTGGCCCGCAAGGCGGAGAATAAATTTATTGGCATGAAGGGCGGGATCATGGATCAGTTTGTGTCTATGTTTGGCAAAAAAGATCATGCCCTTTTTTTAGATTGCAGGTTTTTGGTTTTTGAGTCCATCGCAGCTCAGTTCGAAAAACTGGGGTTTGTCCTATTAGTGATTAACAGCGGAAAGAAAAGTACCTTGGGGCCTGCCGGGCACAATTTAAGGCGGGCCCAATGCGAAGCGGCTGTTCGTTCTTTGCGTAAACATTTGGCGGGCATTTCCGCCTTGCGCGATGTTACAGTAGAGCACTTGAATTTAATTAACGCCCTTCCCCGAGAATTAGCTATGCGCGCCCGGCATGTTGTTACTGAAAACCAAAGGGTCTTAGACGGCGCCAGGGCTTTGAAACAGAAGGATCTAAAGACGCTGGGCGGGCTGCTGACAACTTCTCACCGGAGTTTGCGGGACGATTATAAGGTTAGTTCTTTTGAATTGGATCTTCTAGTGGATTTAACCTCCTCCTTTTCGGGGACTTTAGGCTCCAGAATGACTGGTGTAGGCTTTGGGGCCAGCATCATTTCCCTGGTTGCCTTGGAACAGCTTCAGGAATTAAAGGCCAAGGTGGGCAGGGAATACGCTCAGCAAACCGGGATTAGGCCTAAATTTTACACCTTTAAAGCCTCAGCCGGGGCTAAAGTCCTGCATTTAAAGCCTTAAGCCGCTAAAAGGCGGATCAATAGGGGAATTAAAATAGGGACCAAGAGGCTTAAAACGGTGCCGGAATACAAGGCCAGCAGGGCTGTCTGCCTGGAAGTAGATCTGGCAATAAAGGGCAAGGTTACATCCATGGCGGCAGCCCCGCCCGGCGCCAGTGCGGGCAGGTGCCCTAGTTTGGCGGCAATTAAGGGGATGAGCAGGATTGCCAATATTTCTCGGAAAACGTTGGTTAAGAGGGCTAAAGCCGCTAGGGTTAGATCGTAAGTTTGGGCGATAATTAGGGCGGAAAGCGAGTACCAGCCGAAACCGGCGCCAACGAGGGCTCCTTGGCCCGGGCGCAGATTTAAAAGAGGACTGATTAGTAAGGTGCCCAGAAGGGATCCTAGGGCTATTAAGAAAGGGACTGCGGCGGCGATTTTAGGCAGGCCCTTAATTTTTTGGAAAAGATCCCGTTCTTGGGCCAGGTCAAAACCGATACAAAATAAAAGAAGAGCCAGGGCTCCTTGGGTGACCTGAGGCAGAAAATGTAGGTTTTCCGGGGAAAAAAGGATTAGGCCGGAGAAAATTCCTAAAATAAGGCTGGTTAGAATGAGAAAGGTCATTACTGTATAGCTCCTCCGTTAATTTCCAATTAGCGGCGCTTAGCTTTCAGCCGGGACAGCGGGGAGAAAAACCCCGGCCGGGGTCTACTTTCCGGCAGTTACCCTTACCGCCGCCCAGACTAAAAGCGTACTGCCCGCGATAGCCGCCAGGGCCAAAAGAAAAGCTTTAGCCCCTAAGACGGGAAGGGCCGTCATAATCTCTGAGCTGCTTCCCAGGGAGAGGCCCATGGAAAACAGTAAAAGGAAGAGGGCGGCACTGCTAATAGGTTTCATGTTTTGCTTAATAAATTCCGGTAAAAAATCCAGGCGGGCCGCGCTAAACCCCAGGATTAAGGCTGCTGTTATTAAAAACAAGATTTCGTCCCCCTTTCGGATCTTGTTTTAGCCACTTCTAGTTCAAAGCGCTGCTTCCTTCCGGCAGGGGGGCAGGTTTTCCAATTTTTTTGGGGGCAGGCCCGGTTGAATCACGGATTACTAAGGCCGGCTTATATTCAATCCTGCAGATTCCCGCCGGGGATTTTTTCTTTTCGTGGCACATTTTTCGAAATAGAAGTTCGAAAGCGTCATGTCCTTTTTCTACTATAAAGGAATCGATAGTAGTCAAGGAGATGGGGGCAAAGCGGGAGGGAAAGATATTATCAAAACCGGCCACGGAACATTCTTGGGGGACTTTGATGTTTTCGGAAATTAAGGCATCTAAAATCCCGTAAGCGATCATGTCATTAACGGCGATATAAGCGGTAATGCTGTCATCGTTGAGCAAAGGTTTTGCTAGCTCGTAGCCCACGTTGTATTCTAAATTGCGCTGGTGGCGGTGGGATTTCAATCTTTTATTGGATTCCAATAACAGCAATTCCGCCCCGGCCTTTTTAATTTGGGAGCGCATCCCTTCCAAACGGCGGATGCGGGGCAGATTATTTTCCCCTAAGGGCGTAGTTATAAAGACCATTTTTTTGTGGCCCAGCTCCAAAAGATGCGCGGCCAAAAGCTGGCCCGCCTCGGTACTGTTCAGTTCCACTGTATCAATGTCGATGGATTGATTTTTATCACCGATTACAACTGTGGGAATGGAAAGAGAAAGGGCTTTGACCTTTTCCCAATGGTAGGGCATAAAGGCATAGACAATCCCTTTTAACCCTGATTTGGAGAATAAATCCAAATAGTGGTTTTCAGTGGCCGGATCGTGATAAGTGTTGCAGGCCAAAACCCCGTATTGGTGTAAGGCAGCCTGATTTTCCAGACTTTGGACCAGGGTTGAATAATATGGGTTGGCCAAAGTGGGGGTGACTACGGCAATAAACTGATCTTGTTTAGAAAGGGTTGTCTGCCGCGGCCGTCTTACTTTATAATTTAATTGGCGCGCAGCACTATATACCTTTTCAATAGTTTCCGGCAGAAAAGAAACATCGGGTTTGTTATTTAAGATCATGGATACTGTAGATTGGGAAACCCCGGCCAGACGGGCAACATCGTGACTAGTCGGCTTTTTCTTAGACAAAAACACCATCCCCTTTACGTGCTTACATTCTATCAATTATTATTAAATTTGTAAAGAAACAGATCGAAATAACTGCAGAAAATGAGTAAGCCGCTCCAGTCCACCCTTTTAAGCAGGCTGAAGCTTCAATTCCACGTTTCCAGAATTAATCCTTTTTTATGGGCGGAGAAGGAGGATATTAATGTTTAGATTCCATTTCCGTTAATTGAAACTCCCCAAAAAATTTACTTGACAGGGTCTTTTTTATGGTGCATATGGTTATAGCGGATATAGTGGGGAGGCTGACAATGAGAAGGGGTCCGGGGCGGCGGGGCAGGCCAAAGCGATGGATTGAAACCTGTTTGCTCCGCCTTTTAGAGGAAGAGCCCATTAACATTTCCGTTATTTACCGTAATTTACGAAGTATGGAAAAGATAAAATTAGTTCAATTCTCTTGGACTGTTAGTGAGCGGGGGCCGGATAAAAGAATTTACGCCATTACCCCCAAAGGGGAGGGTTACCTGCAGTTGGGCGCTTTCGTCTCTGCTCCGGCTGTGGTTGGAGTATTAACTTTTCCCTTAATTTTGGCCGCAAATTTACGCTGCTTAGAAACAGCGCTGCCTTTTTGTCTTCTTTTCTGGCGGCTCTAATTATTGGAATGGCGGTGGGTTAGATGAAAATTTTGCGAAAGCATTTTGTTTTCCTCTTTGCTGGTTTTCCTCCCCCTTATTTTCATTCTTTTAGTTCTCTTAGATGTTTGGGTGCCCAGGGAAACCATGGTTAAGTTCTTTTAAACAGATCTTTAGACAGCAAGTAAATCGAGCGGATTTACGATTTGGCTAAGAGTGCTTAAACAACCCGGGAAAGGCTTGAAATAAAGAGGCGGCCCGAGTAGTTTGACAAATCAGAACTGATAGTGTATAATTCAGGTAAGCGGAATTTGCCTTTCGAAGCCTTTGAACAGAGAAAGGCCGGCGCAGGGCGGAAGGCTGTCCCCGGCCAGCGTTAGGAACCAGCCGGCTTGTGGAGCTGGGAGGGGAGAAAAAAAGAGAGGGGGTGAGCTTTGGTCAAGGAGCAGCTAAGGGTATCAAGTTGGGGTCTGGGCGCCGCTAGCCCGCCTGCAGGGATATTCCCTTGTAATTTACGCCGATTCGAAAGGCAGGGGCCTTGTGCTTGCGCCAATTTCATTTCCCACAATGCCTGCCCGCGTTAGCTGCAGTACACTTTGTAGAAAACAATCTCCGGGCGCGGGCCCGATCCTGCTCGCTAGGCCTTAAGCAAGATTTTACGGCTGAAGAGCGGTACTTTAAATAACATACATTGGAGGCCTTTGTTGGGATTTTGTCCAAATCACAAAAAAAACTAAGAACAGCAGATCCACCTCCGGCCTCCGCAAAAACGATCCTTTCTGGGAAGAACCCCGGCGAAAGCCGGGGTTCTTCTTTTTAGTGCACTGGGCATTGCCGGCCTGTTTCTAAACAGAGTCTTTCTTAATTTTGGGAATTATTGTTTTGAAATAAAGATATAAATTTCGGGGGCCGCGCAGACCGAACGCACCCGCGGTGCGGCACTTTATTAGGCTTCCATCCAATTTGAAAGCAAAAACAATTGTTTTCTCCCCGGCAGTAGATTAAAGTATTAGTAGGAAAGGCCTAAGAAGGCGGTCTAAGAAAGTGAACCGGGCAGGAGGCGGCGGCGATGAAGATCTTAACAGTGCCTGAGGTAATTGCGGATCCAAAAATTGTTTATCCGGTGGGGAACGAATGGGTTGCCCTTCCTGAGGTTAGGGAAGACGGCAGCATTCCAAGTTTCAACATCCTCAGCGAAGCAAAAAGGGGCTTGATTGAGTTTAAAGGGGGTTCCGATCCCCTTTTGCGTCCTGCCCTGCAGGTGGACGGAGTGGTTTTAAATTTGCAAAAGGCCCGCTGGAGGCGGCTGGAGGATTGGATTCCCCGCTTTGAGCTAGAGCAGAAAGGTCTTTTTGTAAGGGGGACAATTTTCTGCCCCCAGGGTTTTCACGGCTTTATTTATTTACTTGAAATGGAAAATAATAGCAGTTACAAGCGCAGTTGCGATTTAGGGTGGCTGGGAAATTGGGCTGCGGCAGGCTTAACAATATTTCGCTCTAGAAATTCCGGCGGCGAAAATATTGCTTGGTACAACAGCTGGACCAGAACCCTGCTTTTTGAACATCGCTGCGGGTTTCCCGTGGCGGCCTGGTCGTTGGGCCTCTCGGAACCTTTATCTGAATTTAGCTGGCACCTTGACGGCCAAACTTCCGGGGACGAAGTAAGCTGCCCCGCAGGGCAGGGGTTAAAATTCGGCTTGAGCAAGGCCGTTGCCCTCGAGGCCGGCGATACTTATCAATTGGCGCTTTATGCCGGGGTGAATAAGGAGGCGGACGGTGCCGCTGCTTACACAGTTCATCTGCAGCGCTGCGGCTGGACCGGCCTTTTAAACAGGCATAGGCGCTGGCTGCGGGAACACCGGGCTGTAACCAGTCCCGGCGGAGATAGTTTAGCCCATCTCTGCAATCTCAATTCTTTTTACAATTACTTTTTCGCGCGGGGGCGCTGTTTAGATACGGGGAAATTAGTTTTGATAACCAGCCGGAGCCCCCGCTATTATGTAAGTGCAGCTTTTTGGGCCCGGGATGCCTTTCTCTGGAGTTTCCCAGGCCTGCTTTTAATTCGCCCTCAAGCTGCCAGAGATGCTCTTTTGGCGGGGGCAAGCACTTATTGGGAACACATTGGCGAACATAGCCTCTACCTCGATGGGACAAAATTGTACCCAGGTTTTGAGCTCGATGAGCAGGCGGCTTGGTTTTTGGCTCTTCAGCAGTACCTGAATTTCAGCGGGGATTGGGCTCTGGTGGAGGAGGTAGGGTTTAATCTTTTCCGGGATTACTTGGAAACTTTAAAAAATTGGCGGGGGCCCCAAGGCCTTTATGCCACCTTCCTTTCGCCCACGGACGATCCGGTTAAATATCCTTATTTAACTTATAATAATGTCTTGGTCTGGAAGTCGTTGCAGATTATTGCCGAGGTTTTGGCTGCCTTTGGCCGGGATAGAGCAGCCCGGAGGATGAAAGGACAAGCAGCTGGGCTGAAGCAGGCCATTAAAAAACATTGCCTCTGTCCGGGTCCTACAGGTTTGATGTACGCTTGGTCTGTCAGCGGGGCCGGGGAATGTGAAATTTTAGATCAGCCGCCGGGCAGCTTGCAGCTTTTAGAGTATTATGGTTTCTGCCCTCCTCAGGATCAGGCTTACCAAAACACTCTGCGCTTTATCCATTCCGGAAATAACCCCCATTATGTTTCAGGTACTTTTTCCGGGCCTGCCTGTGAACATGCCCCTTATCCCTGGGTTTTAAGCCTGGTCTACGAACTGATCAACGGAGACCGCGGCAGGGCCTTGAAACTTTTGGCAGCAGCACCGCTGGACAGCGGCATTGCTTGTGAGACAATAGATCCCGTTACGGGCAGGGTGAAAACAGGAGCCGCTTTCGCCGCCTGTGCCGGGTTTTTAGCCTACGCCCTCAGTCTGGCTCTTAATTCCGGCGCTGGGAGGGGGCGCCCTTCCTAGATAAGTTTAGAAAATATTTCCGCCAGTGCAGCAAAGTAATCCTTGTTTTCATTGATATTAGTAATAAAGAAAAGGGATCCGCAAATGGGCAGCGAAGCATTATTGGTGAATTAAAACGGGCTCTGGGCCCAAGTCCAAAAGCTAGGTATAATCCCAGGCAATTCTGGGATCAAAAAGCTAATGGTGCGGCCCACACCTAGTTTAGATTAGGGGGTTAAAGGTAAAATACGCTCTTCAATATTTTATTTAAAGGAGGCCAAGTGCGGATTAAATGGTTTTTGGACGGCGGGGTGTTGGGCAAGGATCTTCTAGGATGTAGTTTGGGAAAAATCTGATAGAATCCGAATTTTAAGTAACGGAGGATGAAAATGAAAAGGAGAAGCAGTAAAGTACTATTCTTGAGGGCCGCGGCAGTATTATTAATAGCAGTGGTTGGGCTAGCGGGGGCTGCCGGGGCGGAAAAGACAAAAATTGTCTATTGGCACGCTCTGACTGATCAGCACGAAGAAGGCATACTCAGGATTATTGAGGGATTTAATCAGTCTCAGGATGAGTATGAAGTTGTTGTCCAGCAGCAGCCTTTAGGGGAATTCGATGCTAAGTTAATGCAGGCGGTGCGCATTGGCGTCGGCCCGGATTTGGTGACCATGTTCCCCTCGGATGCAATTAATTATATTGCGGATGGACTTTTGGTGGATTTAGCCCCTTATATTAATCATCCGGAATACGGTATCCCTAATTTCAAAGAGAGCATTAACTCCAGCCTTTATGCGGAAATCACCCAGTGGGGGGATGAGCAGATTTTCATGTTCCCCGTCACTATGACCGGTGAAGTGCTTTTTTACAACAAGACTCTTTTTGATAAATACGATCTGCCCGGGCCCAGGACCTGGTCAAAACTAGAGGAAGCCAGCAGAGTTATTTATGAGAACGAAGGAATCCCCGGTTTTGGCACGGATTCTATCACTGATACATTCCAGTGCCTAATTATGCAGGCCGGCAGCGGTTATATTGATGCCGAAAGCAAACGCATTGCTGTAGATGAAGAAATTGCCAAGGACAAACTGCGGTGGTTTACTAAAGGCGTTGAAGAGGGCTATTTCCGCTTAGTGGGAGAAGATGTTTTCTTTTCCAATCCCTTTGGAAGCCAAGCCGTTGCATCTTATATCGGATCAAGTGCAGGCTCCAGTTATGTGGAGCTGGCGGTTGATGGTGCTTTTGAGCTGGGCTGCGTGCCCGTTCCCCAGGAAGGGCCCGTGAAATATATTTCCCAGTGGGCCAGCAGTTTCGTCTCCCTCAGCAAAGATGAAGAAAGGGCCAGGGGCACTTACGAGTTCTTTAAGTACCTTGGTTCCACCGATGTTGTTGTGGACTGGTCTATTGCCTTCGGAGCAGTGCCAGTTTATTATGAGGCCGTTGCCGCCGAAAAGTTTCAAGACTTTATCGGAACCGATATAGCTATTAAAGCCTTAGTGGAAGAGATGGATTATGTGGGTATGTTAGCAAGCATCCCCGGGGCCAGCAACGTGCGCACGGAAATCGATAAAATGATTCAAAGGGTTGCCCTGGGAGTCATGGACATTGATGCAGCTTATGCTGACTTTGTCAGGGCGGCTCAAGCTGCTTTGCAGCGCTAAAGAGCGGGCAGGCGGGGGGAAAAGCCCCCCGTCCCTGCTGAAGCAGAAGGGAAGGATTAAGCCGCGGAGAGAGAAAGGATGCATATTAAATGGAAATTACACTTGACATACTAGGGCATGCGGATTTTATGGGCAGGCTCAGAAAATCAAAAATGGGCCCGGGAATTGTACCCTTTTCCGGTACTATCGAAAAGGTGCGCAGCCGGAATCCTGAGGGGACTTTGCTTCTGGATGCAGGCGATGAATGGGCTGTTAACTTTTGGGGCGGCCTCCCCGTCGTGAAGGCTTTAAACCTCTTGGGGACAGATGCCTATACTTTAGGAAATCACGAATTTGACTGGGGCCGGGATTTTCTGGAGAAATGCATAGCTGCCGCCGATTTTCCCGTATTGGCCGCTAACGTGCATTACAAGGAAACAGGCTCTTTAATCAAAGGTGCGCAACCTTATACTATCCTGGAGCGCCGGGGCGTGAAAATCGGTATTTTAGGTTTGGTTACGGAATATACACCTTATATGGTGGAAAAATCAGCCTTTCAGCCTTTTAAAATGTCAAGTGCGGCGGAGGCCGGCAGCCGTTACATTCCTAAAATGAGGGAAGAAGGCGCCGAAGTTATAGTGGTGCTGGCCCACTGTCCCTTTTATATCGGGGAAGGGGGCCAAATCAGCGGTGAACTGTGGGATATCCTGGAGAAGATCCCGCCCGTCGATGTCTTCATTGGAGGCCATATCCCCGGTGATTATGCCGGTGTAGTTAAAGGCACCTGCGTTTTAAAAGCGGGTTTTTCTAAAGCCAGCCTGGGACATGCCCGCCTGGTTTTTGATCAAGAAAAGAGGAAGGTTGTCCGCAAAAGCTGCCAAGTGCTGCGGACCGATCCGAAGCAGGAAGGCCGGGCTGATATTGCCGCCTATGCCCAAAAGGCTACGGAACCTTTTCACGAATATTTGACCGAAACCCTCGCTTATTTGGATCAGCCTTGGGATATGACTCTAGCTAGGGAATCAAAGCTAGGGGATTTCTTAGCGGATTGCCTGCGCTACGGCGGCAAGACTGAATTGGCTTATATGAATGCCACCAGTGCAGGGGGCAGGCTGGACAAAGGGCCTGTAACCAGGGAATCTTTTATTAATGTTTCTCGTTTTAATGATCCCATTTGCGTAGGAGAAATCAGCGGAGAACAGCTTTATCGGCTGATTGAGCTTGTTTTCGAACCGCATCGCTTCGGGAATAATGCTTCAATCTTGATTTCCGGTTTTCATGCTCAACTCGATCATACCAAGCCTTCCCCTCATAAAACAATTCTGCTCACGCTTTCCGACGGAACGCCCATTGACCGCCGAAAAAAATATTCTGTGGCCACTAGTTCTTATATGGCTTCGGGCGGTAATGACACTTCTTTGGTAGCGGGGCAGATCGATTTTAGGAAATTAAAAACTACTTTTCATGAGGCAGTTTTTGCTTATGCCCGGGAACAGGGCAATCTTTTTGTGGAAGATTACCCCCGGCTTCAAGAAAAGGGCACTCCTGAAAACGATAATTCGCCCTTTTAATTAAAATAGAAAGGACCTTGAGCATGCCCAAACTTTTGGTGTTTTGCTTAGACGCTCTTTGCGGTTCGGATCTGGAGTATATGCGCACCCTGCCTAATTTTGGCTGGATGCTTAATTCCGGTGCTCTGGTAGAAAAAATCAACCCTGTTTTCCCTGCTCTTACTTATCCCTGCCATACTTCTATCTTAACCGGCGTTTACGTTAATAAACACGGGATCGCCAGCAATGAAATCAGGAAAAGGGGTCAAAAGGGGGGGCCTTGGCACAGCTTGAAAGAAGATGTGCAGGCTGCAACAGTCTTGGATTTAGCCCGTGAAAACGGTTTAACCACCTGTTCCCTATCTTGGCCGGTTTCAGGCGGCGCAGATTACGATTTTAACCTGCCTATGATTGTTCCTTACCGCTACAAGGGTTATGAAGCGGAAAAATGGCTGATCGGCACCTCCACCGATCATTTGCGCTACCGCTACTTTTATAAACACGGCCGTCATTTAGAGGGCCCCGACCGCAGTTTAGATCTGTTTACCATGGCGGTTGCTTTGGATATCTTAGAAGATTTCGAGCAGCCCGATGTCATGCTGATCAAAATGTGCGATTTGGATTCAGTGCGCCACGAGTACGGGGTTTATCATCAGAAAACCAAGGTCCAGCTGCGAAAGCATGATCAGGAGTTGGGGGCAATTTTTGAAAGCCTTAGAAGAAAAGGCACTTTTGCCCAGACCAACTTTCTGGTCTTTGGGGATCATGGCCAGACAGATGTAGAAGATGTTTTGCTTCTTAATGTGCTTCTAAAACAAAAAGGGTTTTTAAAAACGGATCAGGAGGGCAATTTAAAATCTTTTGATGCTTTTTGCCATTCCAATGATCTTACAGCTGTAATCGAGCTTGCTGATCCGGAAGATGAGGCTGTCTCCCGAAGGGTAGGGGAGTTTTTGGAAAGTCTGCGGCGGGATGAAAAAATCCAGTTAAACCTAGTACTCGATGCTGAGCAGGCGGAAAAAGAATACGGCTTTGCCGGGCCATTTGATTTTGTGATTGAAAGTGCCCTGCCCATCGCTTTTGGCTCCGCCTGCGATGGTGATCAAATTTGGGGCAGTAAAAAACCCGGTTACAGGATCGGTGCTGCTTCCCACGGCGGAAGCCCCCAAAGGGAGGAAGTTACCACTTTCTTTGCCGCCGGTCCGTCCATCCGACGCACAGTTGTGTCCGGAAGCAGATCTATGGTTGATTTAGCGCCGACTATGGCGAAAATGCTTGGCTTTACTATGGACGGCGTTGACGGTAAGGCCATTGAGGAAATATTGAGGTGATTTTGTGCAGATAGTGCTTGAGGACGTTACAAAACGATTCGGGGCCACTGTGGCCGTTGACGGCCTTTCTGTGACCTTGGAGGCCGGTAAACTGACTGCGGTTTTGGGCCCGTCCGGCTGCGGCAAAACTACTATTCTGAATATAATCTCCGGAATTGTACCGCTGACCAGCGGCAGAGTGTTCTTCAACGACGTTGATGTCAGCAGGAAGCCCCCGGAGAAGAGGTCGATTGGGCTTGTTTTTCAAAACTATGCCCTTTACCCTCATATGACTGTTTTACAAAATATCTGCTTTCCCATGGAAATGCAAAAAGTCCCTAAAAGGGAACGCCTGGCCAGAGTGGAAGAATTGGGGGAATTGGTCCAGATCCAGTCTCTGATGAAACGGAAACCTTCGGAACTGTCCGGAGGTCAGCAGCAGCGGGTAGCCATTGCTCGGGCCTTGGCTAAAAGACCGGAAGTACTGCTTTTGGATGAGCCCCTTTCTAATCTGGATGCCAAACTAAGATTGGGGATGAGAGAAGAGATCCGCCGAATTCAAAGAGAATCTAAGATTACAACAGTTTTTGTGACTCATGATCAGGAAGAAGCCAGCAGCATAGCTGATGATGTTATTTTGTTAAAAGAAGGAGTTCTCCAGCAAAAGGCCGCTCCCCGCATGCTTTATAACGAACCTGAAAACCTTTTTGTAGCTGATTTTTTAGGAACCCCGCCTATTAACAAATTGGCGGGGAAAATTTCCAATGGCCAAATTCTCTTGGACGGAAGCGAAATTGCCTTTCCTCTTGAAACGGAGAGGGAAATGCGGGAAGGGCAGGAAATTGTCTTAGCGGTTAGGGCTGAAAGTGTCTTCGCCGGCGGCGAGCCTCTCTTTGAGGGGACGGTCCTGGAGCGCTATGCCCTGGGCAAAGATGAGCTGGTTCTTTTCTCGGTGGGCAGGGAACAGCAAATGCGCGGTTTTGTTTCAGCCGGCTGTCCGCTCCAAGAAGGAGAAAAGTTTCCGGTTGCTTTAAGAAAAACAGGGGTATTCTTATTTGATGCCCACAGCGGAGAGAGATACGCATGAGAAAAAGCAAAGCAGAAGCAGAACAAAAGCAGATCTTCTTTGGGGAGCCCCTTCTTTATTTACTGCCCTTTTTAATCGGGCTTTTGATTTTTACTGTTTACCCTTTTTTGAATGCCTTGCTAATTTCGTTTAAGGAAAACTATAATTTAATGACCGGTGCTTTTACCGGCTTTGGCTGGGGCAGCTACAGCCGGATTTTCAGCGATGCTAATTTTATCAACGGTTTAAAAAACACAGCCCTCTATGTTTTAATAGTGGTGCCCGTCTCCACTGTCCTTTCTCTTTTAGCGGCATCCTTACTGAACCAAAAGGTAAAGTTGAGCGGTTTGTTCCAAACTGCCTATTTTGTGCCCATGGTTACCTCCGTTGTGGCGGTGGGCCTAGTCTGGAAGTGGATGTTCAACTACGATTACGGGCTTTTGAACTATTTTCTTTCCTTTTTCGGCCTGGCAAAAATCAATTGGTTAAACAACCCCGCTTATAATCTGCCGGCCTTAATTATTTTCGGGATTTGGAATAAGATGCCCCTGACAATTATCCTGCTTTTAGCGGGCTATCAAAACATCAACCCCCAGTACTATGTGGCGGCCCGGGTTGATGGGGCTAAGCCCAGAAACATTTTTTTTAGGATCACCTTGCCCCTGCTGGCTCCTACCATTGGGCTGACTTTAGTTGTAAACACCATTTCTTCTTCAATGGTCTTTATGGAGCTGTTTCCCTTATTTAATGGAAACCCCGGTTCCGCTTACTCCCTTTATACCATTGTTTATTATCTTTATGACATGTTTTACAACCAGTGGCGGTTAGGGCTGGCAGCGGCCAGCGCTGTTGTGCTTTTCCTGATTGTTATGGTTTTGACAATTATCCAGCTTTATATCCAGCGCAATTGGCAGAATTATTAAGGGGGGGACCGCGATGAAAACCTTTAGGCTTATTTTAATCTATTGCTTGCTGATCATCGGGGGACTGATTATGGCCTTCCCCTTTTTTTGGATGTTTATATCTTCCTTAAAAACGGCGGCGGAAGTAAACACAACACCGCCTACCTTTTGGCCGCAGCGCTTGATGTTTGAAAACTATGTTTATGCGTTTTCCAAAGCGCCTTTTCTCACCTATTTTAAAAACTCTCTGATCGTGGTGGGAAGCTCGGTTAGTTTAACTATGCTTACTACAATTTTGGCGGCCTTTGCTTTTTCCCGCCTGAAATTCCCAGGCAGGGATTTTATCTTTTCTGCTTCGGTGGGCATGATGATGGTGCCTTTCGAAATGCTGATTATTACTAACTACACCACTATAGTTAAGATCGGCTTGATGGATACCTTAACAGACCTTATTCTCCCTTTCACTTCCAGCATTTTTTACACCTATATTTTACGCAACTTCTTTTTTTCCGTCCCCGACAGTATTTATTGGTCAGCCCGGGTCGATGGGGCCACTAACTGGCGTTATCTCTGGAGGATTATGGTGCCCATGGCCAAACCAGCTTTGGCAACCATCGCCCTTTTAAACGCCATTGTCAGCTGGAATTCTTTTTTATGGCCTTTGATCGCTACCAACACTACGGCGAAAAGGACTTTGCCTTTTGGCCTTTACGCTTTCATGTCCGCCAGCGGGATCCGTTACGAACGCCTAATGGCCGCGGCAACCATAGTTGTGGTCCCCATGATTATTTTGTTTATCTTATTCCGCAGGTATATTGTGGAGGGTGTTTCTCGCGGCGGCTTGAAAGGATAAGTGTACCCGGGTTCTTCCGGATTGGGTTTCAGGCTTAATTCCCAGATTAATTGATTAGAAAATGTGAAATTTCTCCATTGAGCCGATCTGCATATCGGCAAGCCATTTTTGCCTCGGCAGAGGTCAGCACCGAGAAGGGCAATGTGCCGTTGCCCGCCAGTTTATAACCGCCGGCCGGGGCGATCTGAATCAAATGCCGGCGGCGGTGCCCGCCTGAAGCTGCCCTAGAGATAAGGGCCTCAATGTAAGGAGAGTTGTTATGAAAAAGTCCACATTTAATTTAATCGGTGTTTTTTCCCTGCTGCTGACGGCCCGTTTAATCTATTTCCTGCTAACGCAGCCGCAGGCATTAACTGCAATTACGAGGCAGGCACCTGTTGCCGTGCTTTTAACACTGGCCGCCGCTTTTGGGGTGGATCTGGTCCGCACCCGCCTTCAGGTGGGATTTTTTTGGCGGGCTGCAGCCTATTTTGTGATCACTTTCCTTTTACATTATTTTATCCACCTGGATTTTAGTTATTTCACAAGCCCCGTCTTGGCAGTAGGCCTTTTTCTTCCTGAAGAAGGAAGGAAAATTGATCTCGCGGCCACTGCTCTTACTTTAGCGGGGATAGCCCTTGCAGCCGTTATTTTAATTCTCAGGGGGCAGCTGATTTATACTATTTTGCTCAGCGGGTTATATGCTCTGAGCACCTTTTTAATTTAGGGCGGCCGCTTCGGGGTTTGTTTTGGGGCCTCCTAATGCCGGTTCCTGATGCAAAAGGTTAGGTGGGCGGCAGTCTTAAGCGTTTTTCTGCGCAAAGCGCAAGCCGCGGGGGATCAACCCGGCCCGCTCCAAAATTACTTTTACAGAGATCTTGGAGGAAATCCTATAAAAAAAGGCATTGCTCTTCGCTCAAAGCGTCAACTTCATAAGAAGCCCGCCTCGGCAAAATGTAATCTTGATTAGCACTAACACAGCAGGCGGGGAACAGCCGCCGGAAGATGTTTCTCATGACAGATTCCCGCTTAAAGCAGTTTAGTGTTTTTGAGTGTAATTTGAAAAGGTTTTTTTGCCTGAAAGCGAAAAGGTTGGAGATGGTTTTTAGTAGAGCAGGAACATATCTTGAAAAGGAAGGGTTGATTAAAGCATTGAATAAAAGGAAAGTAATTTATACTTGCGAGCGGAACAGTATGTTTATTTCGCGGCTTGCGGATGGGATCCTACTTCCCCTTGCCGAGCAGGAAAATAGGCTGCAGCGCT
>JAAYRS010000036.1 GCA_012518645.1 Bacillota bacterium | reverse complement strand
CCGTTGCCGTCCCAGCGCTCATGATGCTGAAAGATCGGTTCCAAGACACTGGCCTTAAGGCCGGACTTCCGTAAAAAATCCAGGCCTAAGTGGACATGCTCTGCAGAGTTTTTTTCTGCGGTAAACAAATATCCTAAATCGTGGAGAAGTGCAGCCTGGGCCAAGTCTTTCAGTTTTTCTTTTTGGAAGTTGTTTTCCATCCCGGCCAGCACGGCTAAGATAGCTACATTAACGCTGTGGCCAAATAACTCCTCGTCAAAACTGCGCAGATCGACCAAATTAACCATGACATCGTCCTGGAGCAGCAGTTCGTCGATGACCGCCACCAGAACTTTGTTAATTTCACCTACTTCCAGAGGGGCGCCCCTTTTAACCTTGGCCAGCACGCGTCGGGTCTCTCTGAGGGCCCGCAGGCGGGTCTCATCACTGACAACATCTTCCACCACGACACCCCGGCCGCTGGAAATATAAACGGCAGTAAAAGAATAATTCTCCAAATACTGAATATAACCTGCAGTTAATTTAACCCCCTGGCGCAGAAGAATCTGCCCCTGGTTGCCGACAACTGTCTTTCCCAAGATCAGGCCCGGTTTTAAATCTTCTATTGCCACTAAACGCAAAGATCCACCTCTCTTCCTAGAAACCGCTTCCCTTTCCCTTTGGATCTAAATCCGGATAAAGGATTAGTTTTGTCCCTTCCTTGGAAGTACAGACAACAATTCGCTTTAAGCAGCCCATCATTACCGGAAAACCCGCACCTAAAGAGCCCCGCCCTGAATAACCCCTAGTAAAGAGGATCGAAGGCAGTTGCCAAAACCTAAGCCCCGGGCCCTGATCAATCACATGAAAACGGGGAGTCCCCTCGTCCAAAAAGAGCAGAACCTGACCTCCCGGAGTATGTAGGATTACATTGGTAATGGCTTCCGAAAGTGCGACCAAGGCCCTTTTCCCCGCAGCCGTTTTCCAGCGGGGGACCAGTTCCGTCAAGTATCGGTCAACCTGGCTCCTGGCAGCGGAAACATCCTCCTTTTTTTGGAGCGGAAGGGTAAGAAGGGGTTTGTCTTGGCCGTATCCGGCTTCGTATTCCTTTTTGCCGATTAAACGTAAAGAGCCCCGCAGTAGGGCCCTAATAGTCTTAAGGCAGGCTAAAACCCACAAAGGAAAGGGCTTGCCGCCAAAATCACCCCTGATCAAGGGCCCATAATCTCCCTTACCCCAATCAGCCGCAGCACCCCTTCTATTTCTTCGTTCTCATTTTGAATGTAAACGGGGAGATCCCGCTTGGAAAATGATTTGTAATAACCTAACAGCTGCCCAATCCCTGTGGAATCAATGAATTCCAACCCATCGAGAGAAAAGGTTATGCTGTTGGTTTCATCCAGATTTAACCCCTCCACCGCCGCCTGCAGGGCAGCACTGCTGGTCAGATCCAATTCGCCCTCCAAGGCCAGAGCCACATGGGGCGGACCGTTAATTATCTTTATACTTAGCATGCTTAGACCTCCCATTTCCAAAACGTCTCTACCCAGACATCGTCTTCGAACCGAATTTCCAGGTTGCGCCTGGTCTCTTGAATGATCATTTTGGCTTGGCCGATACGTAGGTGGACACCGGGATAAAATGCTTCAGCCCGGATAGACCCCCCTTCGCCCACGGACAAAACTGTTTTTACAGTTTCGTTTAGGCCCACCGATTTAGCGGAAATCGTTTTCCCTGCGAAATAGGTGCCCCGCCGGCAGGAACCGGCCATCGTAATTGCATACCCCGCTGTGAATTCGCACCCATAAACCAAAGACCCGCTGATAACAATATTTCCGGTTGCTTCCAAACGGGCATTTTGGGCGTAGTGGGCTTTAATATCTGCCCGCTGCCCACTGATTCCCTCTAGAACAGTGCCGATTTCCTCTAAGCACTCGATCTGCCGGTCCACTTCTGAAATCGATTTGATCGCTAAAGGGTTGGTGCCCAGAAATGATTTGCTTACATAGCCCAAAACTGTGAAAGCTTGGCACAAGTCTTCTTCCAGCCCATCCTGGTTTTGAAAGAGCTTTTGAACCTTGGCGCTCAGCTTAGGAATCCGGGGGAAACGGGTTTCCAGGATCAGTTTGATTAAATACCCATGACCGCGGGTTTTAAGATCACCGGTTGAAAAACGCGGGTGCTGCTTGAGTTGATTAAATGTTTTCCTTAGGCTTTTTAATTCCGGAATAAGTTGTTTTAGCAAGGCTTGGGCTTTGGTGCAATCATCTAAAAATCCGCCGGCCCTAACCTGCCCCCCGGTTACGTTTTTTTGGATAAAAACGCCGTTGCCGCCCACAACGCGGGCGTGGTAGACACTGCCTTTTACCTCCACCAAGCCTCCGGTTTTCACAGTCAAGGATTCCGTAACATCACCCAGAACCGTGATGTCACCTGTAAACTCCACATTACCCGTGGAGATATCTACATCGGAAGGTATTATCAATTGCGGTTTTACGCATAGCCGGCCCAATCCCTCAAAACAAGGCCGGCCCGCTATTTCAGCAATTGCCGTTGTCCCCTCTTCTATAAGGCGCACCCCTTCGCCGGCAATAAACCGTTTTAACTTAGGAGAGCGGGGTTTAACTATTTCCCCAAAAACATTTAAGCCGGGCCTGCCCTCTACTGGCGGCTGCCAATAAGCAAGCACTTCCCCCGGTTCCACCGCACTGACAAAACCCCGATCAAGTGGATCTATTCTGCCGCCTTTTTCTTTCTTCTGTTTTTTCTCTTTGAGATCCCAAACAACATCGATTTTGCCGTCAATAGGTTCTTGAGGGGGATTGCCGGTAGCAATCAACACCTTTTGGTCTTTGATTTCCCGACAGGAATTGATTATCCGGGCAGTTTGTAAATCAACTTTGATCCCCAAGTCTTTTGCTTGATTAAAAATGAGATCCGGATCAAGGGGATCAGCTAAAATCTTTCCCGATTCTGAGGCATTTACGACCAATTGGTCGGTGTAGTCACGATCAGAAATTTGGTATTCTGTCCCCGCTATAAATTTCGTTTCCAGCCAAACCTCCATTTTATCCGAAGAAATAATTATTTCAAAGGAGCTGCTGGCCGGTTTGGAACAGATTTCGAAACTGATTTTGCTTACATCCTCCACTACAAAGGGGGTTTTAATCTCTTGATCGCCGCAGAAAACCTTAACCAAGCCCCCCTTAGCCGGAGCAATAGTCGGCCATCTGCCCCGCCCTTGCGGTTTTTTCATCATTAACTCTCCGTCCACTATGGCCAGTTTCCCCGGCTTATCCGGATCCGGAGAGCTAAATTCCCGCTTTTCTTTTTCTTTTTCCCTTAGATCTTCCCTTTGCCTTAGCCACTCCAAAACGAATTCTTCCTGATCCGCCATAGAATCCCCCCTAAGAAAAAATACTTTTCACCCAAGACAGCCAGTGAAAAGTACCGTTTCTGCAACTGGCTGGCATACATCAAAAGATGTTTAGCCCCTTTAGCTTTGCGTCCCGGAGTTTCCTCAGGTTTGCCCTATTAATTTTTTCTTAATAAAATATTCGTGAAACTTGGAACAAATCCTTCTTCTTTTCCTAATAAACCTATTCGCCGGGCTCGGATCCCCTTTTTTGCCCGGCTATTTGGAAATAGCTGCGAAGATGCTCATATCCGGAGCCCTCGATAATATCAAGTTTGCCGTCCGTGGCAGTTAAAATGCTGTTCCTACACTTCCTAAGCCGCTCTAACATGGGGTAAACCACCTGCAGAGTGTGCTTACTATAGGCGTGTACTTCTTCCAGATTAAGCGGGATCTTATAACCTTTGGACGAGCTGGAAATAATTACGCCTGCATCCCTTAAGGGGGCAATAATATCAGCTCGAAACTGGTGATTGCTGTACTTTCGGCCGAACATGTTGTAAAGAAGCCCTTTGAGCTGATCCGTCCCCAAGTATTCGGTGGGCTTAATTTGGAGCTGAAACAAGAAACGCTCCAGCACTGCCACTCGGTCTAATTCTAAAAAAAGATTAGAGTCCCCATACTTGCTAATATAATCTAAAGCCAGGCGGACGGCCCAGGCAGCTATTTTGTGATCGCAATTTTTAAGAGCAATTACCTCTGCCGTTAAATAATCTTCATCTTTCCGGGGGAAAACTTGGCCCCAGACAATCTTATCCTGAAGAAAGTTTAAATAGGCTTTATAATTCTTGGGGACCAGCTCTCCATAACCCAAGGCAAGAGTTTTAGAAAAGAAGTCAGCCAATTGCAGCAAATTACAATTCCTGCCGCTCTTTTCCCGAAACTCATAGCTGTTGAAAAGCAATCCTTCTTGGGCCGCCCGCTTATGCAGGCAGGCCTGAAACTCAGATTTTCCACCGTTAACGATGATTTTCAGCGAATGGTAAGACCTTTTAAGATTGCGGTAAAAGATCCGGCTGAGATGTTCTTTAAAGGTAAATGCAGAATCTATATAAAGATCAAAATAGGTCTTTCTCTTATCCAGCACCAGATAAACCAGATCAAAGGGTTGAGCCAAGAGCTTTTTCAAAATACGAAACCGCTGACCGTGGTCTCCTCTGCCGGGCTTAATCCGGAGTTCTCCGCCCTCAAATTCTTCCTCCCGGATTTCTTGAATGATTTTAATTAACGATGCTTCCTGTCTTTGGTCTACGATTAGGGCACAGGCAAGAAAATAGACCGCTGCGGCAGGATCATCCAAACTAAGAGAAAAATTGCCGCTTTCGGCAAGATAAGCCGCCTTATAATCGGTAAAAAGCACTTTTAAAACCCCCAAGCAGGCCTTTAAAAACACGGCGCGCTTTTAAGCTGCGCGTAAGCCATTCTGCTAATGATCATTTCTCTTCTTTCCCGCTAAACCCCTGCTTTTGATAAAACGTGAATTCGCGGTCTTCAAAAGGATTTTCTGGGCAATTAGGGAATAGATTGAAAGAGAGGAAAATAAAGCTAGAAGCCGTGAAAGTGGTGAAAGGAGAAGAAATATGCCATCGAAACGGACGCCAAACAAACAATTTTTAGTTCTAGTGATTATTGCCATCCTTTGCGCTACGGCCGTAAGCGTATATGTTTCACACCGGACCGCACCAATAATGACAGACCCCGGGAAATTAGAAATTACGGTGGACTCATCACCCTGGGAATCGTTAGTTACGGAATTGCAAGAGGAACTATCCGAATTAAACCAGGAAATCAAGGCCGGAGATGAAAAAATACTAGAACATATTAGCCAATTCCAAACCGCGGCCGCAGGCATGGAAGCGGAGTTATTGGAGCAGATCGCCTTATTGCAAACAGCTCTGGAAGAGGTAGAAACGGGAAAAATACAAAAACAGATTAGAGCTGAGAACGAAAAACTCCTGGAGCAAATCGCCTTACTGCAGCCGGCAGAGAATGAAGGGGAATTGGAAAAAATTAAAGCACAGATCTCCAGGGCCGATGAAAAGCTATTCCAGATAGCTGCTCTTTTAGAAACTGAAAAGGAAAACACCGCTGACACGGTCTTTCCTCCGCCTGAGGATGAAGTTATTTTCCTTGCCTTACGCTTAAAGCCCGGGGATAACGTTTGGAACCTGGTCAGCCGCTTTGTTACTTCGCCCGATCCGGGGCTAATCAAAAAGATCCTAGATCTGAACGATATTTCCGATCCCCGTAAATTAACTGTAGGTTCCTATATCTCAATCCCCCTGCGGAAAACCCCGCAAGGGTACGAACTGCAGTATTAGACTATTCTCTGCAAACGGGAAGGACCAGAAAGATCCCCATACTTCCTTCCCCGCTGCCGGCTTTTATTTGCCCGCGGCTAACCTGAACCGCAAGATCGTCTTTTCAACAACCCCCTTTGAGGGGAAAATTCCCTCCTTCACCAATCCGCTGCTTGATTGGGTTTATCCCAATGCATTTTAACACCCAAAGGTATTTTTTGACCCGCCCGAAACGGGTGGATTGCGCCAACCGCCCCGCCTTTTCAGGTAGGGGTGATTTATTCTACTTCTTTTTCCTCCCCTAAAACAATTCTAATTAATTCCGCCCGGCTTTGGATATTATATTTAGAATAAATGTTTTTCACATAGTACTTTACCGTATTCTCACTAATGCTAAGCTCAGCGCCGATAACACGATAAGTTTTTCCTTGCAATAAACGGGAGGCCACTTGACATTCCCGCTTGGAAAGACCGCTAAATTTCTTCCAAGGATCTTCCCCGCTCTTTTCAGCGGATACCTGCCGGGCCGCGGTTAAATAGGCGTGATCTT
>JAAYRS010000035.1 GCA_012518645.1 Bacillota bacterium | reverse complement strand
GATCGTTAGCCTCACTTTTTTTGCTGAACTTTTGTTTTATTATTAATCTGCGGACAATAGAGCGAATAGAGGCCTCACTTTTGAAACCTAAATTCCTATATATTTTCGAACCTGTATAATATGATGGAACATAATTTATTAGTTCCACATTCACACCTAGACTTTCAATCACTTTATATAATGCATAACTTTGTAAAACACCACCAAAATTGGTAGAGTAATGAAATGTTAGGATCCCGATATTATTCATTATGTTAGTCCACCCTCCCATTTCACAATATTTTTCATTTTTCATTTATCAAATTAAATTAGACTGATTTATGTGATTTAATTTCGGTGTTTGTCAAGATAGTTGTCGCTTCAACTTATTAACAGTTTCCTTCTTTACATTATCAAGCTCTTTAGTTGGATTAAGCGCTACCTGGTCAGTCCAAGTCCAATCTCTTGTTTTTTTCGACCACCTTTCGGGGGTTTTAGCACGAGCGGCCTTGTAAACCAAATCCCGCTGGGCCAGGATATCTTTATCCAACCCATAGTGCCTCTGATACGGTGTTACAAATTTTATACCGCTGTGGAGAAATTCATTGTTATACAATTCAACGAAGCCCGCCACCCACTTTCTGGCATCGTCTATGGTTGCAAAACCATTCATCGGAAAATCTTTGGTATATTTCAATGTTTTAAAAAGTGCTTCTGAAAAGGCATTATCATTGCTAACCCTCGGTCGTGAATAGGACTTTGTAATGCCCAGATTGGTAAGTAAGGATTGGAAATCTTGGGCCTTTTGGATAGACCCGTTATCTGAGTGCAGAACCAATACTTCGCCGTATTTACCATGTTTAAAGGTGGTCTTTTTGATCAGTCTCTTCGCATGGATCGTCAATTCCTTTTCGTGAATCTCCCAGCCAACAATAAAGCGGCTAAAAATATCAACGATCATGTAGAGCCTGTAGTAAAATCCCAGGACTGGACCCAGTAACCAGGTAATATCCCATGTCCACACTTGGTTCGGACCTGTTGCTATATGGGTAGTAAGAACACTTTTGTTTGCGTTTTTCACGGGGACCCTTCGGGCGTTTAGCTTTTCTTCCCTTAAAATGCGATACATAGTAGATTCAGAGGCAATATAGATGCCTTCATCTGCAAGCCTGGGAACAATTTGCGCGGGAGTTAGATCAACGAATTTCGAACTATTGCAGGCTTTGATAACCTGACTTTTTTCTTCTTGGCTTAACTTGTTAGCCGGTGCTTTGCGCTTAGCGATAGGTCTTTTATCGGCTGTATGAGGACCTTGCTTAATCCAGCGCTGATAGGTCCTTACGCTTATACCCACAACTTTACAGGCAGGCTCTAATCTTGCCCCGCTTTTTCTGGCTTCATTAATTAACATGATGACTTCCTGGCGATCGGCCTTACTGATCATTCGCCCTCTGGGTCCTCCCAGATGGCCTCTATCTTTTTTTTTAGAACAAGTAGGGCCGCGGCTTCTGCCAAAGCTTTTTCTTTATACTGGAGTTCCTGTGCCAGTTTTTTAATCGTTTCTTTTTGGGTTTTGAGTTCTTGTTCCAACTCTATAGAAGGCTTTGAAGTGTTAAACGAGGATTCAAATATCCGATGCCACTTTTTAATATCGGTGGTGTATAAACCCTGTTTGCGACAATACCCACCAAGTTCTTGCTCGTTCATGCCATAGGTCTCCAAAACAATTTTTGCCTTATCTTCGTTACGCCATTTTTTATCATTAGAGGGCTTGCCCATAGGAATTAGCTGTCCTTCTTGCCGAGCCCGTGTTATCCAAGAATAGATAGTAGTCCTAGCAATACCTTCTTCTTTCGAAATTTCGGAAACTGATTTGTTTTCGGGGGGTTGCAACTTTTTCAAGATGCTATCCCTAAACTCTTTGGAAAACCTCTTTCTTGTCATCGTGTAGACACAACCTTTCTTTCGTAATATTATATCATCCACACGACAACTAGCCTAACATATAGGGT
>JAAYRS010000005.1 GCA_012518645.1 Bacillota bacterium | reverse complement strand
AGCTTGATTTTCAAGAATTGGATATCAAGCAAATCCGAAAGTTAAGAAGTTACATAGGGGAGAGGAACAAAAGTGGAAACCCCGGATGAATTTCGTTTAGAAAACGGTTTCCAACTATTCCAAGGCCATTTTCTTGATAGGCCGGAAATAGTGACAACTGCAGTACTTATCTGGGATCATTTCCCAAGACGTCTTTTCGACTTTTAACCTTCTGAAATTGGTTAATTCAGCTTACTTTGGGCACCGCCGCCAAATCTCCTCCGTAAAACACGCTTTGGTATTTTGGGTGAAAAAATTTAGAAAAGGGATGACTTTGATTAGTTTGCGGGCGATCAATGAGGAAAATATCTCTGCTGCTGTCAGCCTTTCTTTATTCCGGGCCCGTTTTGCCCAGCTGATGTTGGAATACAGTGGATTAGGGCCTTTAGAAGGGGATTTATTCCTCAGAGGTTTATTTTCCATGTTGGATGATCTTTTACAAAGGTGTACGGATCAAATTTTGGAAGAAGTGAAGGCTTTGCCGGTAATCAAACAAATGCAGGTAGAACTGGAAGGCCCTAACTATCATATTTGCGAAAGAGGGCGGGCTTATGAAGATGGGAACTGGTACCCGGAGGAATTGAGATAGTGCCGAAGCAGATCCTGTTTGGGCGTACATCTGTTTTTGCAGTTATTTAGATGCAGAAACCGGAGAACGCGGTTGTCTAAGGTTGGGCGGCAGGCGCTGCAGCGTCTTTTATTCTTGTAGGAAAGGGTTATTTAAATAAGTTTCGAAAACTGTCTAGGCAGGAAATTTCGCCTTCGTTGTCAAAGTGAATCCTAGAAGGAGAAAGGATGACCGCTTTAGAATCAGCAACTCAGCTGGAAGTAGACGGATAAAATTATTATAATCAGAGGCGGAGATCAATAAAGACAACAATCTCGCCGCTGTTTTTAAAATCCTGGCGGAGGAGGAAAGACTCCGCGCCGATATTTTAAGGTTATATGCTGCGGGGCAGGAATATCAGCTGCGGGAAGGCCGGGCTTATCCCGAGTTTGAAAATATTTGCTGACTTAGATGATTTCAGCAGCGATATTAAGATAACGCCGGAACAAATTGATGCCTGCCGGTTAGCTCTGGAAAAAGAACAGGAAATGATCGATGTCTGTCAAGAGTTGTTAGAAGGGGCAAAAACTGAACAAGATCGCCAATTGTTTACCTTCTTGGCAGAACAAAAGCAGATGCATTACAAAATGTTCAAAGCAGGGGAAATTGAGGTGGAAGATTATGAATTGGCGGGGTTTGAAAGCTAAGCTAAAATTTAGGATACAAAGATTTACGTACGGCCGGAACGGCGTCGACGAACTAACCGTCGCGGTTTTGGCCCTTAGTTTAGTTGTAACTTTTCTAGCTATCATTTTCAACTTGCCCCGGCTCCGGTTTTTTTATTACATTTCCTTGGCCATCGCCGTTTATCGGACCTTAGCGCGGGATCTTTTAAAACGCAGGCGGGAGAACGAATTTTTGCTGGAGAAAACCCGGCTGCTCAGCTCCCGGTGGCGCCGGCAGAAACAAATTTTTCAAGAACGGAAAACACACCGCCATTTTCGATGCCCCAGCTGCGGACAGACACTTCGCGTTCCCAAAGGCAGAGGAAAAATTAAAATTAAATGCCCCCAGTGCGGTCAACAATTTGACGCTAAAAGCTGACTTGAGCCCAAATTGAAGATTAAAAATGGTCCGGAGTAAACTTGCCCGGACCATTCTTGATTCCTCGGCTTTAAGCTGCAGTGCAGTAGATTTGCAGGCCGGATTTCGATATAATACAAACAATGTTCCAGGACCTTGGAAAGGGGTGTGTTTATGGCCAGGTGCAATTACAAGCGTGCTTGGGAAGCTTTGCGGGCGGCATTTCCTCTGACTTTGCCTGTTCTGGCGGGGTTTGGTTTTTTGGGAATTGCTTACGGTGTACTTATGCAGGGCGCCGGGCTCGGTGCCGGTTGGACTTTTCTTCTAAGTTTTTTTGTTTATGCCGGGTCCATACAGTACGCAGCGCTGATGCTTTTTTCGGCACCTTTTAATCCCCTCGGCGCTTTTGTTCTTACTCTTACAGTCAATGCCCGGCATGTTTTTTACGGCCTTTCTACTTTAGATAAGTTAAATTCGGCCGGTAAAATCAAACCCTATCTTATTTTTGGTTTGTCTGACGAGGCTTTTTCTTTAATCTGCGCCCATCAACCGCCGCAGGGGGTTGATGCCGGCCTATTTATGTTTGTGATTGTTTTTCTCTGCCGCCTTTACTGGATTGCGGCTTCTGTCTGTGGGGCCCTGCTGGGCAGTCTCCTTACTTTCAGCACAAAAGGCCTGGATTTTGCCTTAACGGCTATGTTTGTCGTTATTTTTTCGGAGCAGTGGCAAGAAAAGGCCAATAGAATCAGTTTAGCGGTTGGGGCCGGTTGTTCTTTGGTCAGCTTAATTATTTTTGGGCCGAATAATTTTCTGATTCCCGCCATGATCTTGATCCTGCCCGCTTTAATTTTAAGTTCGCAACACGTTGTTGGGGATGAATTAAAATGAAAAATATGCTCACAAATTCCGAGCTGGTAATGACGATTACAATTATTGCGGGCGGTACCCTTTTGACCCGGTTCCTGCCCTTTATCTTTTTTCCCTCCGTTCAAAAGGTACCGCCTGTTTTGCAGCGGCTGCAAAACCTGCTGCCGGGGGCTGCCATCGGCTTACTGGTGGTTTACAGTCTAAGAGATCTTAATTTTTTGGAAGGAAACCGAGGCTTACCGGAAATATTGGCAGTCGGGGCGGTGCTTCTTTTAGAACGGGCTTTTAAACAGCCCCTGCTGAGTATCGCTCTGGGAACGGCCCTTTATATGTTGCTTCTGCAGAGGGTCTTGGTATGAAGAAGCGGTGGCCGCTTTCAAAGGCAGCCACCTTTTACTCATTGGACAATGGTCATCTTATAGCCTTGCAGTTGGCTGGGAAGGTCGCCAAAGTAAAAGAGATCATTGTCAAAAGTGCCTATATAGTCTTCACCCAGCATTTTATCAAGGTGGGAACGCACGGAAAACTCAGGTAGTTTTCCCAGCAGGCGCCGGCCGTCAAAGAGGAAACTGACTTGAAGCGGTGCGGCATAGGCGCCATCAGCGGTAAAATCGCCGCCGGAGGAAATAAAGGCAAAAATTGCAGGTTCTCCTCCCAGTGCCTCCTTCAGGTTGCGGGAATCTGTGCGGAAGGATAAAGAGCCTCCGTGGCTGCTGTCAATGGTGGGAACGTCATCATAGTCCCCGGCAGCTGCACCGCTGTGGGGCAGATCATAAAGATGGGCTGTTCTTTTATCGGTTAAGACAGCTTTTAGTTGGCCTTTTTCTATCAGAGGGAATCTGTTATCCTCTAAAACCACCCCTGATCGTAAAAAGGGCCGGCCTTAAGTTTGGGATTGCGGTTGAGATCAATCATGATTTTTTCCGAATACAATTGGGTTCCCAGCTTGCCGCTGAAAAGCGAGCTCCCTTGGGCGTAGCGCCGGCCGTTGAGAGCACGGCCCAGAAACGATAAAATGCCGGATGTTCCCAGGGTAAAAACGGGCATAGTGCGATTTTTTGGCAAATCTGCCTTACGGCGGCAGGCTTCCAGAAACATGCGGTTAAAGGACCAAAAGAGGTCTGGTTCAAAACGGCGGCTTTGACAGATTAAAGCGCCGTCAAAAAGGTTAGCGGTGGTTTTTTCTTTCAAAATTAGGTTGACCAGAAAGAAGGCGTCCTTATATTCTAAATCCAAACCCTCGCTGTTTTTCATTTTATAGTGAACTTCGCTGCTGCTTATAAACTCGCTGAAATTAAAATCGGGGTAATCCCGGCGGAGAACTGCAAGGATTTCCTCGGCATTTTGAAGCAGTTCTTCTGGTTCCAAGGACTGGTGGTTATAGGTGCGGTGATCTTTTCTTTCACGGGAAAGATCATAAGGATATTCAATCCCGGCCGCTAAATTTTGTACGGCATTTTCCAGTAAAACGGCATCGGTGCTCTCACCTTCGGCACCGGAGATGCCGATTTTATGATCTGCGTAGACCCGTACCGCTTTTCGGGTAATATCTTTGATCCGCAGGGCGTTGACTTGGCTAACTTGGATTCTGACGGTGCTTTCTTTTTCCCGGACGGTAATAGACTCTTGTTTCATTTTTATTCCCCCCTATTGAACCTGTAATTTTTTAACTCTGGTGTAAGGGCCGCCAAAGCCCACAGGCAACGGCCATTGTTCCATTTTGCCGCAGCCTCCGCCTACAAAGCTGCTCAACTCAAATTCTTCACTGACGGCGTCCACTTCCGCCAAGGTGCTGAAGACATTGCCGGTTACGACGGATATTTTAAGCGGGGTTGTAATTTTGCCGTTTTCAATTAAATAAGCCCGGGCCGGGGCCAAGGTGAAAGTAGACATTCCGGAGCCATGCTTAAGGGTGTCTAGATAAATGCCGTGTTTCATTTCAGCGATAATTTCTTTTAGAGGCCTTTGCCCCGGAGCAATATAGGTTGTTGTCATGCGTACAATTGGTTCAAATTCGAAATTAAGTGCCCGGGCGTTCCCGGTTAAATCTTCTTCTAAAGCGACTCCTGTGGCAGCACTGTGGAGGCGCCCCGTTAATAAGCCCCGGGAGATAATTTTTGTTTTTTTAGCCTTAGTGCCTTCATCATCGTAGGGTGTGTAACCGTTTCCGCTTTCCGTTCCGTCGTCGATAATAGTTAAAAGCCCAGCCCCTACTCTTTTCCCCCAAGCCCATTCGGCCTTCATGGTTTCATCGCCGACCATAAAATCCGATTCACTCTTATGGCCGAAGCTTTCGTGGGTAAAAATTCCGGTTGCTTCCGGGCTTAAAAGAACAGGGTATTCTCCGGGTTTTACCGGTTGCGCCTGGCCGACAAAAGCAATATTTTTGGCAATTTCCTTTTGCAGGTAAGCCCCGATATCTTTTAGATCGTGGAAAAAAGAGGCTCCCTTGGAAACGCCCATTTGATCTTTCTGATTAGCAGAGACGATATCCAAATTGAGGCGGATCCCGCAGGTCTGCACATCGTAGCTAAGTGCAGAGCCTTTTGAGGAATAAAAAGACCTAATTGTTTTCTTGTCAACGTAATAAGAATTGTGGTTAACAATTGCCGGGTCTTTGATTTGATTGATGATTTTCTCCAAAAGGGCTTGTTTTTCTTGAACAGGTATTTTAGCAACGGAGTCTCTTTCAAAATTAATTTTCTGTTCTTGATGAACCTCGAAAGCATTTACTAAGGGATGTTTCCGTATTTCGCGGTTCCCAGCGGCCATTTGTGCTAAGCTATCGATTTGGGCTTGAACTTGTCCTAGGCTGGTAACAGAACTATAATACCAGCGCCGGCCATCAAATACCCTAATAAAAGCGCCCTTTTTGCTGCGGACTTTCTGCCCCCTTAGTGTTAGCTGTTTAAAGCTGATTTCAGTAGCGAAAGACTCCTCTAAACGAACATCAACACACAAATCTGGGGGATAAGTGTACATTTCCGACCTCCTCAAAATAAAATTTGAAATATTTTCCGGTAAGGTAATAACATTAGTGTAACATAAGAAAGGGCGGGGATGGCCCTGATTTACATTTCTGCCAACCTATTTTATAATAAAAAGGAAGGTGCCTTGATCTGTAAAAGTGATCTGGTCGGGATTTCTAACGTTTTGGGGGGCAGATCTGTGAGTACTGCAAAAAAGGAGCCTAAATTCATTAAGATGGCCAACTTCCTCTATTTGGGGTGGACTTTATTCCTGGCCGTTCTTTTAATTTGGAATTTCATCCAGATTAAGGACAGTGTCCAAAAAGAGGCTCTAATAACCTTGCGCATGACTCTTGACCGGGATTTGGCATTTCGCGCTTGGGCAACCGGCCACGGCGGCGTGTATATCCCGGTGGGCCCTCAAGCAGAACCAAACCCTTACTTAGCCCATTTAGAGGATAGGGATTTGTTTACTGAGGATGGAAAAGAACTAACCTTGTTTAACCCCGCCTATATCATGCGCCAGGTTTACGAGGCGGATCGGGAAAATTGGAAAGGGGCCTACGGGCGATTAGTCAGCCTCCAGCCGGTAAATCCCGCTAACGCGGCTGATCCCTGGGAAAAAGAGGCTTTACATCTTCTGGAGAAAGACAGCACCAAAGAAGAAATTAGTACCGTTACCACTTTTAACGATGAATCGGCCGTAAGGTTGATCACACCCTTTTACATTGAGGAGGGGTGTTTGAAATGCCACGGCGATCAAGGTTATGAACTTGGTGATTTACGCGGCGGAGTGAGTGCCTCCAGGCCCTTTGCACCTTACGCAGTTTTGATGCATTCCAGGCGCCGTACTTTAATTTTAGGCTACAGTATTATTTGGTTGGTGGGCTTGGGAGGTATAGGCATTTTCCAGAGAAAGATTAATATTTCGGCCCGGGATTTGAAGGAAAAAGAGGTTCGCAACCGGGCCATGGTGGATGCTATTCCCGACCTTATTTTTCACTATAGCCAAGATGGCGTCTACTTGGATCTGGAAATTAAAGACGGTACTTTCCTCTCCAAGCTGGCCGGGAAGGATGCCGAAGCCGGGTTTATCGGCACTTCAGTGGCTGATCTTTTGCCCCCGAAAATAGCTAAGAACATTCTTGCAGCCATAGAAAAGGTTGTAGCGACCGGGGAGATGGAGGTTTTAGAACATGCTCTAAGGCTGCATGGAGAGAAAATTTACCTAGAAGAGCGCCTGGTGCTGGAGGGGGAAGCAGAAGTAATCTCTTTGGTCCGGGATATCACCGCCCAAAAGGAGCTGGAAGCACGGCTAACTTATCTTAGTTTTCATGACGAACTTACCGGGCTTTACAATCGCAATTATTTCGAGAACGAACTGAAGAGGTTCAATCAAGGCCGGGAATACCCCATCAGCATTATTTATGCCGATATAAACGACTTAAAAAAGGTAAACGATACTTTGGGACACAGTGCGGGTGATCGCCTTTTGCGGGATTGTGCCCAAGTTCTGCGGCATTCTCTCCGCAAAGCGGATCTATTAGCCCGGGTGGGCGGAGATGAATTTGTGGCGATTTTGCCCCGTACAGGTGAAAAAGAAGCCCAGAAAATTGTAGAACGGATCAAAACTAACCTAGCGGATTATCTTAGAAAAGAAGGTTCTTTACCGCTGGGCCTGGCTTTGGGTCTGAAAACAGCTGCGACTAAGGATGATGATCTAGTCCTTACCTGTAAAAAAGCGGATGATCTAATGTACCGGGAGAAACTTCGCAAAAGGAAAACCCCCGGCCCTTAAGCCCCAAGATAGGCCCGGCGGATGCGGGAATCCTGGGCTAAAGTTTTAGCATCACCCTCCACGGAAACTTCCCCCGTCTCTAAAACATAGGCCCGGTCAGCTAAATCCAGGGCCAAGGCGGCATTTTGTTCCACCAAAAGAACCGTGGTCCCCTGTTGGTTGATTTCTCTAATAGTGTTAAAAATTTCCCGCACTAGGATGGGGGCTAGGCCCATGGAGGGTTCATCTAAAAGAAGCAGTTTAGGCCTGCTGATTAACCCCCTGCCCATGGCCAGCATTTGTTGTTCCCCGCCGCTTAAATTACCTCCCCGCTGGTTCTTTCGTTCTAAAAGCCTGGGGAAAAGCTTGTAAACATAGTGGAGATCTTTGCGGATCTCTTTTTTGTTCTTCCGTAAGTAGGCGCCTAGTAAAAGGTTTTCTTCCACACTTAGGGTGGCGAAGATCCTCCGCCCCTCCGGAACCTGGCTTAAGCCGCGGCCGACGATTTGATGGGCGGGGATTTTTCCTAGCTCCTCCCCCTCAAAGATAATTTCCCCTTCTGTTTTGGGGATCAGGCCTGAAATGGCCCGTAAAGTCGTAGATTTCCCCGCCCCGTTGGCCCCTAAAAGAGTAACGATCTCTCCCTGCTCCACAGTAAAACTGATCCCTCTTAAGGCATGGATCATACCGTAATAAATATGAAGATCATTCACCTCTAAGATTGGCATAGCAGTTCCTCCCCTAAATAGGCTTGGATTACCTTATGGTTGGTTCTTACTTCCTGAACGGACCCTTGGCCGATTAAAACGCCGTAATCAAGAACGTATAGGCGTTCGCAGACGTTCATAACTAGATCCATATCATGTTCGATTAAAAAGACGGTTAAATCAAAGTCCTTTTTAACCTTGTAAATCAAGTCGACTAACTCAGCTGTTTCAAAAGGATTCATACCGGCAGCGGGCTCATCCAGGAGCAATAGCTTTGGTTTCATAACTAAAGCCCTGGCAATCTCCAACTTGCGCTGGCCTCCGTAGGAGAGAGTTCCCGCTTGGTCTTGGGCCCGATCAGCTAAGCCAACAAGCTCCAAAATTTCCAGGGCAAATTCATTGGCCTTTTTCTCTTGGCTGTGATACTGCCCGGAACGCAAGATCCCGCTGAGGATAGAGTATTTAAAGTTGCTGTGGTAAGCAATTTTTAGGTTATCTAAGACGCTGAGTTCTTTAAAAAGCCTAATGTTTTGAAAGGTCCTTGCCAGACGGTGTTTGGCCACAACGTGGGGCGGCTTGTTGGTCAAGTCTTTGGTGTCAAATACTACCCGCCCGGCGCAAGGAGCGCAAAAACCTGTGAGGGCATTAAAAACAGTTGTTTTGCCTGCACCGTTAGGTCCAATCAAGCCCACCAGCTCCCCGGGGTAAAGCTCTAAGTTTAGGCCGGACACTGCCTTTAAACCGCCGATTTGAACTGTTAGGTCCGTGACTTGTAGTCCTCTAGTTTGTGCCATCGGGACGCAGCCCCTTTCTTTTAAACTTGGAAAAAATATTCTCTAAGTAACTGTAAGACAATTCGGTCTTGCCCATCAGGCCTTCGGGCCTGAAAAGCATCATCAAAAGCAGTAAAACCGGATAAATCAGCATCCTGTACTCGGCAAAGCCGCGCAGGAATTCGGGCAAAAAGGTGAGGAAAACAGCGACAACTACGGAACCGGTTAAATTACCAAGCCCGCCCAGGACAAGCATGATTAAAATATCCACGGAACGCATAAAGCCAATTTGTCCAGTTGTGGGGGAAATGAACTGCATATAATGGGAAAAAAGTGCTCCCGCAACGCCGGCAAACATGGCCCCTATGGCGAAGGCAACCACTTTATAGTAGGTAGTGTTAATTCCGAGGGAGCCTGCAGCGGTTTCGTCCTCCCTAATGGAAATACAAGCCCGGCCGTGGGCGGAATAAATAAAGTTTTTAATAATAACAACCGCAGCGATCATCAAAAAATAGGTAAGGCCGAAAGTGGTGTGGCGGGGAATCCCCGTGAAACCCCTAGGGCCTCCCACGGCAGAAATGTTCAGGATAATTACTCTGATAATTTCCCCAAACCCTAGGGTGGCAATTGCTAAATAGTCGCCTCTTAAACGTAAAGCGGGCAGCCCAATCAGCACGCCTACGAAAGCAGCTGCTAACCCGGAAGCAATTAAAGCCAGCCAAAAAGGCAGCTGATAAAAGACGGTAAGGCTGGCGGATAAATAAGCGCCAATGGCTAAAAACCCGGCGTGCCCTAAAGAAAATTGGCCGGTAAACCCCATGATTAAGTTTAGGCTGACTACTAAAATGATATTGATGCAAGCCAAACTTAAAATTTGGAGATGGTAGGACAAAAGGATCTTTGCGGCGGCCAATAATTGGATTAGCCCGTAAAGGCCCAGTATCCCTGCGATCATAAAAAAATTCCAACGCCCTTGCGGGCCCTTCAAGTTAAGCATCTTATCACCTTAAACTTTCTCGTTTTCACTTTTGCCCAGGAGGCCTCCTGGTTTAAGCAGGAGGACCAAGATCAAAATGGCGAAGGCAACTGCATCTCGAAAGGTAGAGGAACCGAAAGCAACTACCAGGTTTTCGGCGGTGCCCATAATCAGCCCTCCAATGACAGCCCCCGGGATCACCCCTATACCCCCCAGGACCGCGGCGGTAAAGCCTTTTAGGCCCGGCATCATCCCCATGTAAGGGTCAATCCTGTTATAGTACATGCCGACCAGGATCCCGCCGGCAGCGGCCAAGCTGGAGCCAAGGGCGAAAGTAAAAGAAATGATTCGATCCACATTTATTCCCATAAGCATGGCCGCTTCTTTATCTAAGGATACGGCCCGCATTGCCCGGCCAACCCTCGTGTATTGAACAATAATATGAAGGACAACCATTAATATTAGGGCAACCCCAAACATGATTAATTGCCTGTTGGTGATATACGCAGGCCCTAAGGCAATGCGTTTAAAGGGAATCACTTGCGGAAAGGGTTTAAAATTGGCCCCGAAAGTAAATTGAGCCGCGCTTTGTAAAAATAAAGAGGCCCCGATCGCGGTGATTAAGGCGGCAATCCGCGGTGCATTCCGCAGCGGTTTGTAAGCAATGCGTTCCAACACAATCCCCAGGAGGGATGCTAAGGCCATGGAAATGATTAAGGCTGGGGCTAAGTGCAGTTTCCACACAGTGATGGCATAAAACCCAAAATAGGCCCCGAGCATGTAAATTTCCCCGTGGGCAAAATTGATCAGTTTAATAATTCCGTAAACCATTGTGTAGCCAAGAGCAATTAGGGAATAAACACTGCCCAAGGCCAACCCATTAATTACTTGCTGTATTAAAAGTGCATACCACTCCATTTAGTTCACCTCGTTTTGAGGAAAGGCTGTGGACTCCACAACCTTTCCTCAAACTACTTTTACGGATCGACTTTATCAACTAAAACATGTTTGCCTTCCTGAATTTGAAGGATGACCACAGATTTGACCGGTGTCCCTTCAGGATCCATATTAATGGTGCCTGTGGCTGCGGCAATGTTGGCCGCGGTGCCTAAAGCGTCTTTAATAGCTTCCGGATCGGTGGAATCAGCTGCTTTTAAGGCCGCTTCAGCAATAAGGATTGCATCATAGCCTAAAGCTCCTAAAGCATCCGGTTTGGTACCGTAAAGCGCTTCAAAATTGCTGATGAAAGCTTGCGTGGAGGCAGTTTGGTCATCTGTGGAGTAATGGTTAACGAAATAACCGCCCTCCTCATAACCTCCCGCCAGATCCGCTAATTCTGCAGAATCCCAGCCATCTACACCCAAGAGGGGAACCTCCAGGCCTAACTGGCGGCTCTGCATCATAATGGGCCCTACAGCCGAATAGTAGTCGGGAAGGAAAAGGGCCTCAGGATTGCGCATTAAAATTGAGGTCAACTGAGCACTAAAATCGTTATCGTTGGTGGCATAAGACTCTACAGAAGTAATTTTGCCCCCCAGGTCTTGAAATTTCCGGCGGAAAGAGTTCATCAGTCCTGTTGAATAATCGTTGGCAACATCATAGAGAATAGACACTTCTTCCAGTTTTAAGTTTTCCCGAGCGAAAATAGCCATGGTTTCCCCCTGGAACGAGTCTTTGTAAGCAGCGCGGAAAATCATGTCGCCAATAGCTGTAATGGTATCTCCTGTGCCCGTGGGAGTAATCAGGGGCATCCGGGCCTCCTGGGCGATGGGCGCTGCTGCTAAAACACAGGGGGTAATAACAGGCCCGATGATTAAAGCAACTTGATCCCGATCAATCAAACGCCTGGTGATATTAGCAGCTTCGGTAGCATCTCCTTTGTCATCGTAAATAAGTAATTCCAGAGGCCTGCCATTAATCCCGCCCCGGGCATTGATTTCCTCTACACCCATGACGACAGCATCCCGAACGGAAATTCCGTAAGTGGAGACCGGCCCCGTTAAGGGGGTAACCAACCCAATTTTAATGGGGCTGGCGGCCCAAACGGAAAGGGTCATGCTGGAAATTAATAATATGGCTAGGGCTCCTAAATACCATTTCGCTTTCACTTTTGTCTTTGACATCTCATTAACCCTTCTTTCTTTATAAAAAGTAAATTTCCGGACGTATTCTACGAAAAACTTATGTTACCTGCTTGAATTTTAATCCTTTCCATATTATTTACTTCAAAGCCTATCGAAAAGCATAAATAAACTCCGTTTTAACAATTGGATTCTTTAATGGGAATTACAAAAAAGAGAGGAAGAAAGGGGGGGATGGAAAAGCGGGCCTGAGGGAGGAAAGAAAGGCAGTTTTAAAAAGATATTCTTTCCTTTCTTTTCCGCTTTACAGGTGCGGTCCGCGGCGCCGCCGGTTTGGGTTTTACAAAAATTTAACGGGAAGAGTTGAACTAAAACAAGGCAGTTTACGGGTTTTTGATGTTCAAACGCAGAAATAAACAGCCGGCCCAGGATCTGTTGCAGGAAATCTATTTAGCTGCTTTTTGAAAAATCCCTTTCGGCCGGCGCTAGGGATCCGGCTGCCAACCTAAAGCCGGCTGAGATCCTCAGCCGGCCGGAAGAGATGGAACAATCCGTTAATTACGGCCTTTATGTAGAGGGCCTCGGCTGCGGCGAATTAGCCCGGGTTTGAATGTTTCGGCGGGTCTGCTCAAAAGTAAAGCCCATTGTGGGCGTAACAGGCTGCGGGAGCGGCTGGAGGAGGATGGAAACGGAATGTAAGCAAAAATACTTGCGGGATCGGGCTTTGGGATTGATTCTGCATGCTTTGGAGGCTGAGAAAAAGGCGGCTGGAAACTTTGAAACGCAAACTTCCCGCCGAAATCTAAATTAAAACCTATAAGTTATTCTCGCTTCCTCAAGCCGCTCTTGAAAGCAGTGCTGCCCTGGTTGTTGATCCCCTCAAAACTATTAGAGGGGAGAGTGTTTGTCTAAAGTAAAGACCCTCCGGTCCAGGAAATAGGTGTAATGAGATGGCCGGGGAAAAACTGCCCGGCCTGTTTAGAAAAATGCAGGAAGGCTTATTTTCGAAAGAGGGAGCGCTCAGGCTGAGTAAGGCTCTGATAGAGGCCGATATGGGGAAGAAGAACGCTTTATACAAGGGTTTAAACAGTCTTGAAAATGTCAATTTTGCGTACTGTTGCTGCCGGCAGGATTTTGGGCCGTCTGGTTTAGATGGGGCGGGGGTAATAAGGAAGAAAAGAGGTGCCGCTCTCAGCTGGAATCTGGCGGTATTGATCAAGATTCTGCAAATACTCTTTGGAAAATGGTTTACATGTTAACTAGTTTAAGCTATAATATAGTTAACGTGCTAACTAAAGGGGGAAATATTGTGTCTCAGGTCCGCGGTATCTGGCGCTACGCTAATAATGTGATCAAATTCGCCAGGCAGATGGTTAACGAAGATCTGCAGCCGCTGCAATTAAGCAGTGCCGAAGGTAATATCCTGCTTCATCTTTTAACTACCGAAGAAATTCTGAGGCAGGAAGATCTAGTAGAGGAACTAGAGATTAGCAAACCCGCTGTTTCCAGGGCACTTCGTTCTTTAGAAAAGAAGGGTTTTGTGCAAAGAAAAAAGGATCCGGAGGATCGGCGGGTCAGCCGGATTTGCTTAACGGGAAAGGCTCTGGAAAAGGGCCCGGCAATAGAAGAAGTTTATGAAAATCTCTTTCAGCAGGCTGCCCAGGATATTTCGGAAGAGGAAATCAAAGAGTTTATAGAGTTGTTTAAACGGATCTCGGAGAACTTTTTGCTGGCGCGGGAAAAAAGAGAAAAAGAGGGGGCTAAAAATGATTCGAAATGATTTCTTGGCTGCTATAATCCTATTGGTATACTATCTGGTGGGCTTGGTTTTAATCCCAACGGCTTTAAAAGCTTGGTCTAAGCTGCCCAAAGAAGTAATAAGAAAAATACAGCATGTTGGGTATAGCTTATCTATCTTCATTCTGCTGCGCCTTTTCAGCACCTGGTATATGGCGTTAGCCGGCGCTTTTCTGCTAGTGATCTTAGCTTACCCGGCCTTGATTTTCCTAGAGAGGACCGCCCTTTATAAAAAATGGTTTGTGGACAGGAGCGAGCGCGGCGGCGAGCTGCGCAAGCAATTGCTGTATGTACAGTTATCCTTTGCTATTTTAATCTTTTTATTCTGGGGTTTGCTGGGCGCCAAGTGGCATTATACTGTGGCGGTAGCTGTAATGGCCTGGGGTTTTGGTGATGCGGCCGCGGCTTTGGTGGGGAAGTTTTTCGGCAAAAGGAATATCATTCACCGTTGGGTCGAGGGGGCCAAGACCTGTGAAGGGACTATGGCTATGATTGTAACCGCTTTCGGGGCCATTTTCTTAACCCTGCTGCTTTATGCAGGCCTGCCTTGGTATTTAAGCCTTCTGGTTGCTTTTTTAGTAGCGCCTGTGAGCGGGATAGCGGAATTGTTTTCTCGCCGGGGAACAGATACCTTGACAGTGCCTTTGTTGACCGCTGCCGTGGTTTTTCCCTTGGTTTACTTGTTCAGCCGCCTGGGGTGGTAGTATGAAACAAGGGTTAAAGACCGGCGTGCAAAAGGGGCAAAGGACGCTTCTAGCTTCTTTATTGGCTAGTTCCTTGGCACCGCTGGCAACGGGAATAGCACTATTTTTAAACCGATCAGCAACACAACTAGCTGATTTTATCCGGCGCACCGCGGAGCTGGCTGCCTTATTTATATCCTGGTTAGTTTTCCGTTATCTTGTACGGGAAGAAAATATAAGCGAAGCGGGAAAAACACATTTAGAGCGCTTGGTAAATTCAGCGGTGGCTTTGGCTTTGGCTTGCTCCGGTTTGGTCCTGCTTTTGGCGGCTCTATTCAGTTTCGGCGGCCATCAAGGGGGCAGCAAGGTTCTTTTAGGACTCATCATCGCTGTTTTAGGTTTTGTGGTCAACTTCATCTTTTGGTGGCGCTACCGCGCTTTAGCACGGGAAAATTATAGTTCAATTATTGCGGCTCAGCGCCGGCTATATTTGGCGAAGCTCTTTGTTGATCTTGGCGTGATTACCGCTTTAAGTACCCTGGCCCTTTTTCCAAACCGCGTTTTTACCAAGTATGTGGATACCTTAGGTTCCGTTTTGGTTGCTTCCTACCTGCTTTGGAGTTCGTTCCGAACCTGGCGCGGAGCAAAAGAAGAAAAGACGCCGGCGGTGGGGGAATCTTAAATTTTCCCGGCATCGCCGGCGTTTTTTAACATTTACTCGGTTAGCTGTTGCAGTTCTAAAGTGAGCTTAGCCAGGTTTTCGGCGGAGGAGGCTATACTCTGGACAGAAGAAGCCTGCTGCTGCGAAGAACCCGCTATTTCCTGGCTTCCTGCAGATAGGTTTTCGATTGTTGCCGAAATTTGGCGTACACCTTGGTTTGCCTCTCCTATCCGGGCGGCAATTACCTCTAAGGTGTTTACAACGGCCGCAGTTGCTTGGAAGCCGGCCTCCACTTTTTGATTACTTTGGGCGGAAGTTTCCTTAACCGCTCCGATATGAACTTTAAGGACTTCCACGATCTTTCCGATTCGGTTGGCGGAAACTTGCGTTTCTTCCGCTAGTTTTTGGATTTCCCCGGCAACCACCGCAACACCGCGGCCGGTTTCTCCGGCCCGGGCCGCTTCAATTGCCGCGTTCAGGGCTAACAGGTTTGTTTGCTCAGCTACGTTGGTGATTAAATCAACAAAACTGCTGATCTGGGCGGAGGCTTTTTCTAATTCAGCGGCAACATTCAAGGATCTTTCCGAAAAACCGAGGATTTCTTCCATGGTGCCGTGGGCTGCGTGTACTTTATTTAGACCCTGCTCGCCTAAATCGTGCACGGCTTCTGCAGATTGGGAGACTTGTTGCGAAGTATTGTTTAAATCGCCGGCTGCGGCCGAAAGTTCCTCAACGGAGCCGGCCGCAGCACTGACCGCCTCTGCGGTTTGGGCTGTAAAACCGGATAATTCCGCGCTGATGGAAGCGGCTCGCTCAGCTACGGCCTGAATCCTAGCCTGAAGTGCTGATAGTTCTTGGTTTTTGCGCCTGGATTCGTGTTCCTTTTGCTCCGCAAATTGAATCAGCCTGGCAGCTGTGCGGGTTAGGCTCCAACCAAGAACCGCGGCGACTAAAAATAATACGGAGAAAGAGACCCAGTTTTTAGAGGTAAAGTTGATTAGGTAAGGTTCTGCGTTTAGTTTGGCGTTTATTCCGTGAACTATAAAAGTGGCTGAGATATAAAAAAGTATCAAATGCTCGTGATAATACATGGAGATGGCCAAAAGAGAGAGGATAACGGCCAGGGGAATGGCAGTGTTATGCACCCCAAGCATGGGCATTAATATGGCGAAAAGAAAGGCCAATAGCCCCCCGTTGAGATATTTACAAAAAGGAGCCAAAGGGGTTCTCCCCAGCAAGCCGATGATAAGAAAGGCGAGGGCTCCTCCTAAAAGGATGGAGCTTTGGGCAAAGCTCAGCCCGTGGAAAAACATGACTAAAAAGAAAAAAGCCAAAAATGCTGCCGGTAAAATAGCAAAAAGTGCTTTATTAATTTTGGTTTCGTGTTGATTTAAAATGTTAGGCAAAAAAATTTCCTCCAGAGCCTTTTGATAATTATTATCTAGGCTCCCATTCGACATTTAGCAAGAAAATCCTACCAATTAATCTCCTGATCTATTTTCAATTCCGTTTCAAGCCGGCTGTCGCCGGCTGGGCACGCTGCAATTTGAGGAAAACCTTGTTTTGAAAGCGGCGGCCGCCTAAACTTACTCGGTTCGCGATCTTGTCCTGTTCTAGGCGCTAACCGGGTTTTTTCTGAGGGCTGCGGCAGCGGGGTTGTCCGGGTTATCGGTGCAGGGCCGAGGGCTGCACGAAAAACTTTCGTGTTTTTCCTGACGGTAGCCGAAGTTAACCTAAATATTGCATACAGGTAGTTTCGGGTTTCGATTTTACTGCCAAGGCCGCCCACTTCCAACGGTAAGAGATGCTTTTGCTACGCGTTTTTTGAGTCAGCCTTTTGAACAAGTCTTCAGGTGGATACTGGAAGAGGCCATCATACGCGGGTGTGTTAACCCTACCATAGTTTTCGTTGATACACCCGTGTTCAGACTAATATCACAAGATGGAAGCTCACGAAGAAGCTGGTCAAGAAAACCGCTAAGGCCGATACTGAACAGTTACGGGAAGAGATAACTAAGACAGAATTGCGCGGGGTAAAAAGCCCTTGTAAGCCAAAGATGAAGACAAAGAGGTTGTTGTTACGAGGCCAAAAACAGATTCGGAATGCAGCATGGTCCACAAAGGCGGGCACAAGCGTGATTTGGCGTATACTGCGCCTATGGCGGTTGATAAAAGGAATTTCATTATTAAATCCGTAATTTCTCCGGATAATGTTGATGATAGTATGGTTTTTGACGCAGTCTATGACTTTTTAGTTCATAATTAGCGTTTTAAAAAGAACCAATTGATGCTTTATTCTCAAACCCGTTTTAATGCATCCGCTCAATTTGATTTCCGAAGAGTAGATTACACTCCTTCCAGGAACAATAAAATCTTTGTAAAGATAGGTAAAAGCAGGATTCAGAGCCTAAAAGATAGAAAGTGAATGCAAACAGAAAATAACTTGCGGGGCGGGAGTCCTAATGTCCTCTTTTAAGTCTTTACCAACCATGTATACCGCTATTATGACCGGCGAGCCATACCTTTATTTCGAATTTAGGCAGGTGGCAAAGATGCGTTTAGCCGGACTTGGCCCTAAAGAAATTCGCCAGAAAGTCTACTCTGAAAACATATTTCAATATCAAACCAATAAAAGTATAGGCAGGGTTTTAACGGCGGTGCTGCGGCGCCTGGACGTTTTGGATGACACCCTGCTTGAAATGTGTGTCAATGGTTCTTTAGCGACCGGCCGTCTTATCGCGGTTTACACCATTGCTAAAACCAACCTTTTATTCTTTGAATTTTTGGAAGAAGTTTACCGCGAGAAAATCCTGCTGGGTAATGCCCCTTTAAATAGGGAGGATTTACGGATCTTTTTTGCGCAAAAAAGAAGGCAAAGTAAGCGGGTGGCTGGCTGGAGCGATGAAACCGTGGTTAAGTTAAGTCAAGTCTATCTAAAAATATTGCGGGATGCGGGCCTTATAACTTCTGAAAGCCCTGTAACTGCCCCCCTAGTTGAACAGCCTTTAATAGATTACTTTACTTACATTGGCGAACACCGCTTTTTGACTGCCATCCTGGGGAGGGTGTAAATTGCGAACAACAGAAAAGCGCCTGGACCAAATTTATGGGATCGTTACAAGTGAAGATTTTCTGGCCCGCAGGGGGTTGGGCAATGAAATCAGCTTCTTTATTTTCGACTATGATCCGGAAGATGAACTCTTGGTCCGCGCCCATATCGAAAAGCTGGTCTCGAGGTTGAACAGCCCCTCTTCACCGCGCAGAGTGATTGAATTCAATTTATACGCCATTCTATTGGAAATTCTGCAAGAAGAGAATTTATTGGATGGAATGGCTTCTTTTGAAAAAGAGTATGATCGGGAATACGTGCAAGAGGCTATAAGTAGCTTGGCTGCCCCTGATGTATATGTGGAGTTGATCAATAAGCGTTTTCAAGGATACGAGATGATCTTCCTTACTGGAATAGGCATGGTTTGGCCGTTTATTCGTTCTCATACGGTTCTTAACAACTTGCATTTTATTTTAGAAAAAACACCTTTAGTTATGTTTTTCCCGGGTCGCTACGACGGTGTTGAATTAAGGCTGTTTAGCAAGATCGGAGATGACAATTATTATCGGGCATTTCCACTAATACCCAGATAGGAGGCTAGTTTAATGGATATTCGATCTATGTTTGTCAAGCCCATTGATCGTGACATCAAAGGAGTTATTAAAGTCGGGCCGGGCGATGAAGAAAATGTCTTTGAAGAACTCGATGAATACGTGATAACAAGACAATTGGCGAGGCATTTTCGCGATTTTTTCGCTGCGTACCAAAAGAGCCTCTATACTCCCACTGATAAAACAGGTGTTTGGATTTCTGGTTTTTTCGGCTCCGGTAAATCACATTTCCTTCAGATACTTTATTATCTTTTAGAGAACAAAACAGTCAAAGGGCGAACTGCACTTAGCTTTTTTGAAAACAAAATCAAAGATCGCTTAGTCTTGGCTAACATGGAGCAAGCCGCGGTGGCTCCCAGCGATATTATTGCTTTTAACATCGATATTAAGAGTTCTTACGGAAAAAGAGGCACAAAGGAAGCTGTTTTAAAGGTTTTCGCTAAAGTATTCTATGACAAGCTTGGTTTTTACGGGGATCGCCTTTGGATCGCCGATATGGAAAGTGCTTTAACGCAAGAAGGCGTTTATGAGGACTTTAAGGCCGCCATCAAAGAGTTGAGCGGCGAAGAGTGGGAGAAAAGGCGGCGCAGAGTTTTATTCGATCGGGATTTAATTGTCCAAGCTCTACAAAAAGCGCGCGGTATGAGCGAAGGTGCTGCTCTAGATTGGTTTGAAGCAAAAGACGACAATGTTGTCTTGAGCGTAGAGAATTTTGCGCACATGGTCAAAGAGTATCTGGATACGAAGAGCCCTAACCACCGCGTGGTTTTCCTAGCTGATGAAGTCGGTCAATATATTGGGCATAGTCGTTCAATGATGTTAGAATTGCAATCTATAGTGGAGAAGCTGGGCACCATATGCCAAGGGCGGGCCTGGGTTATAGTTACGTCTCAAGAAAAATTGGATGATGTTGTAAAGGGCATCAAGCATATTCAAAAATTGGACTTCTCTAAAAGCCAAGGTCGCTTTGATACCCGACTTAACTTAACCAGTGCTAATGTGGATGAGGTGATTAAACGCCGCTTGTTAGAAAAAAACTTAACCGCCATAGACACCCTCTGCCTTTATTTCGGTGAAAAAAGTGCTGTGCTGCGTAATCTAATTACCTTCATCGGCGGTATGCCGGATGCTACAAGCTTCCGCAGCGATACTGAATTTGCGGAAGTATACCCTTTCATACCTTATCAGTTCAATCTACTGCAAAAAGTCTTTACAGCTATTAGGGAACATTCCTCATCAGGACGGCATTTGGCCTCAGGGGAGCGCCCTTTACTTAGTGCATTTCAAGAGGCGGCGCAGACATATGGAGATGAAGAAGTAGGTGCACTCATCCCCTTTCATGAGTTTTATGAATCGGTCAGTTCTTTTTTGGACAGCTCGGTCAGCCGCGTGGTTGAACAAGCGGAGGACATGGAAGGATTAGAGCCGGCAGACATCGATGTCCTAAAATTGCTTTTCATGATTAAATACGTGGATGAAATGCCGGCCCGGCTGGAGAATATTACGACGCTGATGATCAACCATGTAGATCAGGATAAACTTGCTTTGGAAAAAAACATTCTGGCGTCTTTACGCCGCCTGCAGGAGCGTACTTTGATTCAAAGAAACGGCGATTTATACATTTTCCTTACCAATGAGGAGCAGGAGATCAACCGCGAGATTAAGCGGATGGAAATTGAACCGTACAAGCTTGCCAGTGAAATAGGCGATATGATTTTTGCCAGCGATGATATTTACCCTTTCAACCGCTTTCGTTATAGCAACCGCCATAACTTGGACTTTAACCAAATGATCGATGATTGGTTCAGGGGCCCGCAGGACGGCGAACTCACCCTGCAGGTTATTACGTCAAACTACAATGAGGGCTATGGTGAACAAGATTACCGGGCTTTAAGTGCCAGAAACCCTAACTCGGTGATTTTGGTTTTACCTGACGACAACAGAGCGTTTTTAGATGAGTTGGAAGTGGCCCTAAAGATCGAGGCTTATCTGGTTCGGGGCACCTCCATGCAGATGAGCGCCAACCTAAGGGATATTATAGATTCCAAAAGAGAGGAACAGGCAGAGCGGCGCCGGCGGGCAAAATCCCTTATTTTAGATGCCTTAGGCGATGCCAAAGTTTATGTGCGCGGTGATCGGCTCGATCTGAGGACCAGAAATCCCAGGGAAAAGATAGATCAAGGCTTAAAGCGCTTAGTTGAAAATATTTATCTGAAGCTGAATTACGTGCAGGATTTCGTTGATTCAACCGCGGGGCTGCAAAACATCTTAACGGGTGGCCAAAGGCAGCTTTATGCCGGCGACAAGGATCCTAACCACCTCGCTTTAGAAGAAATAGAGGCTTTGGTCGAGCGCAGGCATCTGCAGGATCGTCAGCTTAACATGAAAGAGCTTTTAGACCACTTTAAAAAAGCACCCTTTGGCTGGAATGAAATTGATATCGCAGCCTTAGTGGCTAAATTAGCGCGGCAGCAGAAGGTTCGCCTGCAATACGGCGGTTCGAATCTACGGCTTGATGATAGGCAGATCCCTGAATACATGACCAAGCGCAATGAGGTAGCAAAGCTGATTATCCGTAAACGGATCGGAGTCCCGCAAGAATTAACCATGGCTGTTAGAAATATTGCGCACACGGTGTTTCATCTCACTAATCTACCCATGGATGAAGACGGGCTAACCGGAGAAATGCTGAATATAATTGGGACTCAGAAGGACAAGGCTGCTGGGCTTTTAAAGCGGTATGAAGATCGCAACGGAGACAGGTATCCCGGCAAAGAACAAATCAACGCAGCAAAAAACCTTTTGGAGTCAATAGCTGTTTGTTCCGAACCTGTCCAGCTTTTTGAAGCCTTGGCAGCTGACGAAGAGAAATTGGCCGCTAAAATGAAGCACGTAGCCCTCGTGGAAGAATTCTTTGGGCCTCCCAGAAAACATTTTGACGATGCACTGGCCGTTTTGGATCTTTACGATAGTAATAAGGAGCATCTGATAGATGCAGACGTGAAGAAAATTGCGGCGAAGATCCGCGCAATTGTTTCAAAGGAAGAACCTTATTCCGAGATCAGTAAATTACCCTCTCTGCGGACGCGTTTTAACGATCGATTTTCCATCCTGGTGGAAAAGGCCTGCCATCCCATTGAAGAAAGAATTAAAAGGGATTACGATGCTGTTCGGGAGGAATTAGCGAAATACGAGTTCGAGCCCGATCTTGAGCGCGGTATTTCCGCAACATTTGAGAACCTGTTAGACGGGATTAGAAGCGCCAACGATTTGAATAAAGCCTATTCTATGGAGGTTACGAGCAGGCGGCGGCGCGATGAAGCCTGGGATCTTATTGAGCAGAAACTGGAGCTGGAGCGGAAACAAGAGGCCGAAAAATCGGATAAACTATCTGTTATTACGCCAACCGTCCGCAGAACTCGACTGCGTTTCCACGAGCTGTTTGAGAGCCGCGTTGTTTTAAAGGATGCGCAGGATCTCGATGGATTTATCGAAAACTTGAAGGCAAAGCTCTCAAAGCGCCTGCAGGATGAAGATGAGATCGAAATTGTCTGGTAAAAGGGGGAGCAGTTAATCAAATGGATACGGCAGCTATTAAAAAGTTTGCAGTTTGGGCGCGCAAAAAACTTTTGGGTCAAATGGAGCAGAAGGCTTTTGAGCTGGGGATTACAGCTGATAAAATAGAGGAATTTTCTAATTCAGGCGATCGGGTTCAAATTCACGGCCAATTGATAGATAAAGCAAAAAGAGATCGGCTCGTGCAAGACGTTAAAACCAAGGGCTTTGATCAAGTGATGGAAGAGATGGCTTACACCTGGTTTAATCGCTTTATTGCCCTCCGTTTTATGGAGGTTAATGGCTATCTGCCTTCCGGTGTGAGAATTCTTTCTTCAAAAGAATCGAAAAGCGTTGAACCGGATGTCTTCCGGGAAATTACCAATGTCCATAAAGCACTCAACCTAGACTTGAACAAAGTTTTTGAACTGCAGGATGCAGGTAACAGTGAAGAACTTTTCAAACACTTAATCATTGCCCAGTGTAATGCGCTGCATGAGATTCTCCCCTTTATGTTTGAACCATTAAACGATTATTCTGAGCTGCTTTTTCCTGACAATCTTTTAGTGGAAGACTCAGTCATCCGCCAGATGATCGCAACCATAGATGAAAGCCAATGGGAAGAAGTTGAGATTATTGGTTGGTTGTATCAATTTTACGTGGCGGAGAAAAAAGACGAAGTTTTCGCGGGGTTGACGGGGAGGAATAAGATCAGCAAGGAAGATATACCGGCAGCTACCCAGTTGTTTACTCCCAAATGGATTGTGCAGTACATGGTGGAAAATTCTTTGGGGCACCTGTGGCAGGAGTCTCACCCCGAATCGGAGGTTTCCTCTCAACTTCGCTACTACCTGGAACCTGTGGAGCAAGAACCGGAGGTACAGCAAAAGTTAGATTCCCTAAAAGACCCAAATCTAACGCCGGAAGATATTACTGTGATGGACCCGGCCTGCGGCTCGGGTCACATCTTAGTTTACGCTTTCGTCCTACTTGAAAAAATTTACTTAGAACAGGGCTATCTCGCCAACGAAATCCCTGCGCTGATCCTAAAACACAATCTCTTTGGCTTGGAGATTGACGATCGGGCAGCCCAACTTGCTAGT
>JAAYRS010000034.1 GCA_012518645.1 Bacillota bacterium | reverse complement strand
TAAGTTTCAACCAAGGTGCCCAAAATTAAAAGCAGGCAGCTGCATAAGGACAAGAAAGTAGTACTGGCGAATTGGCCGTAAATGCGTTCTTTTGACATGCCCAAAAGTGTTTTTAGGGCCGTAGAAGCAAAACAAAGAGCGCTGGCCGCACCAACTAAAACCGCCGGTACCACCAATAGGTTATGGGGTAAAATGGAAGCGGTAGATAAAATCAATCCTTTTAATGCAGCATCTTGCACTAAAAAACCTACAGTAAATCCCAGCACAAAACCTCTTAAAAACACAATCCCAAAAATTAATGGGGCGCCTACCACAGTTAATCCTAAAACAAACATAAGGCCCGTAGTTTTAACTATATTATCCAGCATATTCTGATAGAAAACCTCCCCCTTTTGGAAAGGGGAAGCAGCCGCACTATTAATCGAGTCATAAATGTTAGCCAAGTAACCTGCTAAATCTACCTTTTGAACTGCAGATAGTTTTTGGGTACTGAGTGCCCCCAGACCCAAGCCTGCGGCAAAAAGTAAGATCAAAGCCAAATAAAGAGTCAAATGGCGTTTGAAATAATTAAGGATCAATTCCCCTAAAGCTCCCGCTACAAACATGACTCACCTCTTTTGCAAGCATTATCTAATTTTATGCCCTTCAAGAAAGGTTTATGTCATTGCAAGTGTACTGTACAATTAAGGGCGGTGATTTCCCAGAAGCAGTTGACATCCCTTTCCCTGTAGAACAGTTGGGAAATGCCCCCATTGTCCAAGCGCAGGCAGTAGGCTTTCTCCAGGGGGATATGAAGGAGAGAAGCAATTGTCAGCCTGAGGCTTCCTCCGTGGGCAACAATGGCAATTGTCTGGCCTTTGTGCTTGGACGGAAGTTCCTCCATAACTCCCCTCATTCGTTTTACAACTTCTTGGGGTAATTCCGCCCCGGGAATTCTAATATTAAGGCGATCCTTATCGCGGGCTGCTAGAATATCCGGATATTCCCGCTTAATTTCTTCTTGAGTTAATCCTTCCCAGGAGCCGAAGGCAATTTCCCGCAATTGCGGAGTGATAATTGGCTTCATTTGATGGTGTTTACTGATTGCCTCTGCAGTAAGCACGGCCCTCTTTAGATCACTGCAGTAAACGGCGCTAATATCTTCGGATGCTAAAAATTTTCCGGTTTTTTCTGCTTGTTCTCGCCCTAACGGAGATAAAGGGCTGTCACCCTGGCCTTGGTATCTTTTTTCCAGGTTCCAAAGGGTTTCCCCGTGGCGGATTAAAATCAACTTGGTCATCGTTTCACCTCTCCAAGGTTTTCGATACCCTTCCGTATTTTCCTCCTCCGCCTGCAATAATGGGTAAACGGCCTTCCCGGATGGCCTCAATCTGGGCGGAGATCTTCTCCCCGCAGGCCCTTTCTATAAGATCTAAGGGAAGAGAATAAAGTATATCAATTTCCGTTCCTAGATTGGCAATCATTTTCCCATAAGTTTTCGGCCCGATTCCCGGCAGCATCATTAAGGGGACATGAGCAATATAGGGGGGGCGCCGGGAGGAATTTCCCTCCCAATCGCTAATCGCTTGAACCCGATCCCAGACCCCGATAATCATATCTCTCTGACAGTGAGGACATTTAAGCACTGGTTGGTCTTCCCGGGCTAACCATTGGCAGCGGGAACAAAAACTGCGATAGTATTTTCCAAGCAGGGGCTCCAAGCCGCAAGTTGCTTTAATTCCCAAGCCCGAAGGTTTTAAAACACGCCTCCACTCTTCAAAATTAAGCCGGGGTAAATTATAGACGGTAAACTCCCTGGCAATGGTTTCTAAAGAATGGGCGTCGGAATTGCTTAGATAGGGATAACCGTGGGTATCCTTTATCCCCCAAGCCATCTTAGTATCGGCGCTTAAGCCTAATTCGAGGCCTTTAATCTTTTCTGGATCAGCGAACATTTGGCCTAGGCGGGAAACGCAGTTTCCATAAACCCCCTTATGGGGGGTAAAAGCGTGGGCTGCTAAGGCCACCCCGCCCATTGCGGCCACTATTTTCAGCCAGGAATCAGGGGAGGTTCTTAAGCGCTGAGTAGACAGAAAAGGGTTGGTTACAGCCGGCCTGATACGGCGCGCGTAATCTCGAATTGTTTTGTAGGTAGGGAAAAAAGCTAAGAAGTGCGCTTCTTTCCCAGTTGCCGGGTGGGCTATTTCAACTTCGGTGCCCAAAAAAAGGGTTGTTTTCTCCCATAGGTAGCCGCCTT
>JAAYRS010000033.1 GCA_012518645.1 Bacillota bacterium | reverse complement strand
GTCCGGCGATTTTTCAAAAGATAATGGCTGAGGCCGGCCCTCAACTCTTGAGGATGCCCCCAAACCGCGGCTAAATAACCTTTCTGGAAGGTTCCGCTGCGAATCTGCGCCGCCAAGCGGCGGGCGGCTTTAGAGGTCTTAGCAAAAACCATAATTCCGCCCACGGGGCGATCTAAACGGTGAACTAACCCTAGATAAACATTGCCCGGCTTTTGATAGGCCTCCTTGATATACTGTTTTAAAATGGAAAGAAGATCATCATCCCCGGTGCGATCCGCTTGCGATAATAAATTGGGCGGTTTTATGACTACCAAAAGATGATTATCTTCGTATAAGATAGGAACTTCATTCATCATTAGTTTAGGCTCCTTACTGGACCCGTTAAATTATTTTTTGCCCGCTAAGGGCATCTGGCGCTCATAACCCAAAGTTGGACTGGTTATCCTTAAAATTGTAGCCGCCTGCCTTCTTTTGTATTCACTGCGGTCAACAGCCTGACAGACCCAAACAACGGTATCTTCGGGAAACCCCTGTTCTATAATCCTCTCTTGGGATAACCCCTGATCTAAATACATTTCCAAAATGGGATCCAACACTTCATAAGGAGGGAGGCTGTCATCATCCCTCTGCCCGGGGCGCAATTCGGCCGAAGGAGGTTTTTCTATGGTCTCCCAGGGAATAATCTCTTCTTCCCGATTTATGTAGTAGGCCAGCTCGTAAACCATAGTTTTGTAAATATCTCCAATTAGCGCCAGGCCGCCGCTCATATCACCGTATAAAGTGCAGTAACCCACCGCTAACTCGCTTTTATTGCTGTTGGTTAGGACTAGGCCGCCAAATTTATTAGATAGAGCCATGAGCATACTGCCCCGCAGGCGGGCCTGGATATTTTCCTCAGCAGTGTCCATTTCCGTTCCGTGAAAGTGTTTCTCTAAAGCCTTTAAAAATGAGGCATATAGCTCCGAAATGGGCAGGATATCAAATCTAATCCCTAGATTTTCCGCTAAACTGCGGGAATCTTCCACACTGCCCGGAGAGGAATAGGGCCCGGGCATAGTTATACCCCACACGTTTTCCGCCCCCAAGGCTTCCCGGGCAATAACAGCGGTTAAAGCCGAATCAAGCCCTCCTGATAAACCAATAATAACTGTGCGCAGTCCGTTTTTACGCACGTAATCCTTAAGGCCCAGGGTTAAAGCTGCATAGACTTGTGCTGCGTTGTCCCCTTCCCCCAACTCAGCCCTTTCTAAAAAATTGGAATTCGTCAGCTGGGTATCCTCTGCAAAAAAAGGTAAAAAAAGCCGCAGCTCACCTTCTTGATCCACCGCTCCGCTTCCCCCGCTAAAGATAAGGCCGTCATTCCCCCCCGCCTGGTTAACCAAAACTCCGGGAAGCTTTGCCGAAGCCGCCGCTCTTTGAAATTCCAAAAGGTGTCTTTCCGCCTCTTTATACCGAAAAGGAAGCGCCGCCGAATTAACAAGCAATGAAACGCCCTTCTCCCGGTAAACCCGAGCTAGCCCGGAATCTAATTCTAAACCCAACGACAAACCCAACCTTCCGTTGCGGACGGCCACCGGTTCGCTAACAGCACCTTGGGAAAAATACTTGTTTTCATCATAAAGCCTAAACCGGGTCAGCTTTCGTTTGTGCTGCAGGCCTAAATACTCGCCGTTTTGAAGGACAGCCGCAGAATTGAATATTTTCCCGCCCCGCCGCCAAGGCAGCCCAAAGATAAGGGCCGGTTTGGGGTAGAGCCGGGAAAATTCTTGAATCTGCCTAACCTTTGCATCTATCTCTTCCAAAAATCCCCCTTGCAGCAAGAGATCCCCCGGAGGATAACCGGTTAAAAACAATTCAGGAAAAACGATCAGATCCGCCTGGCTGTTTTCCTCTAGAATGCGGCACAGCATTTTCGTATTACCCGTCAGATCCCCTACAGTGGGATTAAGCTGGGCTAAACAAACTTTCATCACAACCACCTCAACCTCTCGCCAAGGCTCCCTCAAGCACTTCGTTTTCCCTTAGTTCACGCAGTTCCCGCCGAAGCAAAATTGTGGTGACCGCAGTAGAAACAACGTCCGAAAAGGGAAAAGCCAAAAACACCCCTAAAAGGCCGTAAAATCTGGGCAGAATCAAAAGCAAAGGGATTAAAGCCAATACCTGCCGGGACAAAGAAAGGAAAGCTGCTTTTTTAGGTTTGCCCACCGCCTGGAAATAGTTGGCTCCAACTATTTGCAGCCCAATGATGGGAAACATAACCATCACAGTTTTCATAGCCTGAATGCCTAGAGCCGTTAGTTCCTGATCTTCCCGCCCAAACAAAGACACCAGTTGAACCGGGAAGAAACGAGTGGCCAAAAAACCTAAAGTAACAATGATCGTTGCCCCTCCGATGGCCAAAAAAAGTGTTTCCCGAACTCTATCATAGTTTTTGGCTCCAAAATTAAATCCGATAATAGGTTGGGATCCTTGGTTAATTCCAAAGATAGGCATCAAAAATAAGGTGTTGACACTGAAAATAATACCCATGGCCGAAATTGCTAGATCGCCGCCGTAAAAAGCCAGGCTTTTATTTAAGATTAGATTGAGCACGCTGGCGGCCAGCTGCATGGCGAACGGCGCGAAGCCGATGGACATAATTTGAACTACGATGGGCAGGCTGATCCGATGGACCCGCTTCAAGTTCAGATGCAAATTGCTTTTGCCCCGTAAGAAAAAGGACAGGACCCAAGCGGCGGAAACCGCTTGAGATAGAACTGTTGCGAAGGCGGCCCCTTTAATCCCCCAACCGAAAATAAAAATAAAAATAGGATCTAAGACTGTGTTGGTAAATGCACCGATGAGCATTGTTGCCATGGCAGTCTTGGGATTCCCTTGGGCCCGGATCATATGATTAAGACCAAAGCCCAGGGATTGGAAGATACTGCCGTACAAGATTATACTTAGGTAATCTCGGGAGTAAGGTAAGATTGTTTCACTAGCACCCAAAAGACGAATCAAAGGATCCAAGAAAGAAAGGCCCAAAATTGTAAAGAAAACAGAGATTAAGACCAGCATGCCAAAGGCATTGGACATAATCTTCTCCGCGTCTTCCCGGCGTTCTTCTCCCAACCGGATAGAAATCAAGGCCGTGGCTCCGAGCCCAATAAGCATGCTGAATGCCATTTGGACCAGCATTACGGGGAAAACCACAGTTAGTCCAGCTAGGCCCAAGGGCCCCACTCCGTTACCTACGAAAATTCGATCCACTACGTTGTATAAAGCTTGCACCAACATCCCCACCATTGCGGGGATGGAAAAGTTAAGCAGAAGAGGAAGAATTTTTTCTTCTCCCAAGCGTTTAGAGCGATCCATAACGTCACCTTTCTAAATCCTGTCAGAAGGGTAGGGCAAAAAAACACCTGCCCTATGGTATATAAGTATACTCGGGATGGTGCTAAAAGGCAAACCAAGATCTCAGTCAGCGAACCGGTAGCGAGCTAACTCGCGATGGCGAAACCCCACCTTAACTCCCTTGTTTTCCAAGCGTTTAGCCAGCTCAGCAGCAATAGCTACTGAGCGGTGCTGACCCCCGGTACAACCGATGGCGATCGTCAGGCGCGCTTTTCCCTCCTGGGCGTAGGCCGGCAAGAGAACATAGACCAGATCTACAAACTTTTTCAAAAACCTTTGGGTTATGGGGAACTTTAAAACATAGTCAGCCACCTCCCGATCTTCTCCGGTTAGGGACCGTAATTCATCCAGATAAAACGGGTTAGGAATAAATCGGACATCGAAGACCAGATCCGCATCAATGGGATTCCCGTACTTAAAACCAAAAGAGAAAATGTCCACAGTAATCGAAGCGTGCAGGGGCAGTCCCTGATAAATCTCATTTAACCTAATGCGCAGATCCATGGGGCGTAAATCAGTGGTATCTATAATCACGTGGGACATTTCCCGGGCATCCGCCAATAAACGCCGTTCAGCGGCAATATTCTCATAGATGCTTTCAGGGACAGCCTCACCTTTTACCAAGGGGTGCAGCCGCCGTGTTTCGCTAAAACGCTTGATCAACACTGAATCACTACAATCCAAAAAAATCAGATGATAGGAATGGCCGCTGTTTTCCAACCACTCCAGGGATTGGCGTAAATCGCCGAAATACTCGCGCACCCGGATATCAATAGCAATGGCGTACTGCCTAGCGCGTTCTCTTTGACCGTGCAGTTCCAGCAGCCGGGGAAGAAGCGCAGGCGGCAAATTGTCAATGCAGAAAAAATGTAGATCCTCTAAAGCCTTCATGGCTTGGGTCTTCCCTGCCCCGGATAATCCAGTCACGATTACAAAATCAACTTTTTTCATTACCGCCGGCCTCCCTACAGCTGCTTTCTCTATTTACTTCCACAAAGCAGAACAAACTACCTCCCGGGTACGGCAAAATCAGATTAAGCTATCTTTTAACTGTTCCGGCCATCTTTAATCCAGCGGGCAACCGTTAAAGTACGTTCGACCTGATACTGAACAGCCTTTTTAACTTCATCGTCTACGGAGCCGTCATCAGCAGCGGTCACACTAGTACCATAGGGGTTACCGCCCGCGGCCGCGACGGCAGGATTAGTATATCCCGGTGCGGCCACTATCGCACCCCAGTGAAGCATGGAATTATAAAGTGAAAGGATAGTTGCCTCCTGCCCGCCATGGGTGTTTTGGGCCGAAGTCATGGCACTGACCGCTTTATTAGCTAACTTACCCCGGGCCCAGAGCCCTCCCGTAGTATCCAGGAACTGGCGCATTTGAGCAGCTATCATGCCAAATCTACTGGGCATGCTGAAGATATAGGCATCCGCCCACTCCAAATCAGCATGGCTGGCAAGGGGGATCTGCCGAGTTTTTTCCGCATGTGCCTTCCAAACCGGGTTAGTATCGATTGCCGTTTGGGGCGCTAACTCCGGCACCCTAGCCAGCCTAACCTCCGCTCCCATTTCCAAGCCCGCTTCTTGGGCCCATTTCGCTAACTGGTAGTTAGTCCCGGTTGAACTATAGTAAATCACAGCCAATTTAAGAGCCATCTTGTTTAACCTCCTCTTGTTGGTTATATTCTTTACCAACTTAGTATATATTTATATACTAATACTCATTACCAACAAAAGCAAGTTTTATAATAAAAGAAAGCCGGAATCAGCTCCGGCTGCCATAGTTTAATATGCTTTGATTTCGGTCCAAATACGGTCGTACTCTTTTAGTGTTTGTCCTAAATTCACAAAAACTTCAGCATGAAGCAGATCTTCTTCTTCCGGGTAAATCATCCTGCTTTCCCTTATTTCTTCCGGCAGCATGGCCCGGGCGGCACTATTAGGAGTGGCGTAACCTGTGTAATCGGCATTGCGAAACGCTATTTCCGGGCGATTTAGGAAGTCAATAAATTTTTCGGCCTCCGCTTTATTCTTAGCACCCTTGGGAATGGCCATAACATCAAACCAAATATTAGTCCCCTCATTAGGGATTGCATAGGCTAAGTCCGGGTTTTCATGATGGGCATAAGTAGCCTCTCCGGACCATACTAAGGCTAAAGCTGCT
>JAAYRS010000004.1 GCA_012518645.1 Bacillota bacterium | reverse complement strand
CTCGAAATGGTTTAGGCTGCCTGGCGGCTCTACCGGAGTTGTTCAAGGATAACTTCGTTGATGCAGTACTTTGATGCGGACCCATCCTCTTCGTATTCAATCAAATAACTGCCGGCAAGCTATATGTAGAAGTCCACTGAGGGGAAAAACCTACAACTTTTGTTCGACGCCGTATCTTTGTGTTTTAGACGCTCCAGCATGTTCGTTAAACTGATCTTGCTGTGTCTATTTCCGGAAATTCGTAGAATTGCAAAAATTCCCCCAGGCCTTTCTTCAGCGTGACAATAGTCCTAAGATATTGAAATACTTGCGTACCGCTGTGCTGATTCGTAATCAGGCCGAAGCCATATTTGTTTTAACTTAGCTGCAAACAGTTTCTTTACACCGGAAGGTACATGGCAACGAAATGCAGTTTACAGCGCTGCTGGCTGCAGCCAAGGGGCGATTTCCGAATAGCGGCAACTAAGCCTGAATGCGCATGGGATACTCCCGGCCAGAATCAGGGAAGTATATGATGTTACCAATTCTTCGTGCCTCGGAAATAACGGCACAGAACGCAACCACAGTTATATTATGAGCTTTCCGGTTGGGGTTAGGGACTTGCATGCCGAAGAGACTAGGCGGAACGATCTGCGGAAGGGAAATGATACTTATCCGACGGTCAAGACCATCTTAAGCCAGTTAAAATTCGACCCTTTAGCTGAAGTCACCGTATCTTTTTCGGGCGGGATGTTTAAAGCGGGCGATCTGATCTTAAAACCGAGCAAAGATTACCCCCTAGTATTGTTCGAAAGGCTAAAAGAGCAGCAGGCGGAAGGTGCCTTATCCGAGCCTGTCCGTGTCGGGGCTTAAAAATACCATTAACCTCTAAACTGTAAACAGAACGGCTAAAAAAGGCACTTCGGGGCCTTTTTTAGCTCTGAGAGGAAAAAGCGGCTTTAAGCTAAACTAGTAAGATTGAATCAATTGACCGGAAAGGTAAAGCTTCTCGGAGGATCCCGTTGGTTGCAGTAGACGTGCTGGCGGCGGGTGATGAGGAAAAGATCAAAGGTGCCGGCAAAAGCATCGGCGGCTCTGCTTTGAATGCCGCTTTTGCCCTGCAGTGGCAGGACGTTAACCGTGTCTTTGGCGGTTATGTGGGGCGGGATGAAACCGGCGGCTTCATCGTCGGCGAATTGAAGAAAATAGGCGGGAACAAACTGCCAAAAGGAGGCGGTTGAATTTTTAATGGCTGAGGTTTCCTGTATCGGTTGGAAACTCGCTCCCCGGGGTTCTCTTTTAAGCCTGGCGGGGCTTTTAGGCTGTCCGGCGGAGGAGTTTTAACGGAAAACAAGGTTTGGCGGCGATGTCTTTAACGGCGGCTTCCTTGCCTCTTTTTTAAAAAAGACGGCCCCCCGCAGTGGCTGAAAACAGCCAATGCCTCGACCGCCGAAGTAATTAAGCGCAGGGGCGCAACTTTCCACTTTGAAAAAGGCTTTTAAAGGCCTAATTCCCCGCTGATTTCCTGCATTGCCTTCAAGCCGACTGCAATAAATTCCTTCAGCCCCAAGCCGATATCTGTGCAGGTGGCAATAATGGTGCGGTCCGCGCCTCGGGCGAAACTTTTTTCCTGGAAGCGGTTTAAGACAAATTCAACGTCAATTGCGGCCAGTTTCTTCTGAGGATGGATCAAAGCCGCAGCCACAATTAAGCCCGTTAAAGGATCTGTGGCGTAAAGGGCCTTATCCATAAGAGATTGACGGGGCCCTTTTTCTGCGTGGGCTAAGACTGCTTGGATGATGCTGGGCTTGACGCCTTCTGATTCTAAGAGCTTAGCGCCTATCACCGCATGCTTTTTTGGGTTATCCTTCGTTTGATCGTAATCAATATCGTGCAGCAGGCCTGCTAAGCCCCATTCTTCTTCATCTTCGCCCAAGTGGCGGGCTAAATGGCGCATGATCACTTCTGCGGCCAAAAGATGTTTAATTAAATTCTTTGTCTGGACATGTTCCTTCACTAAAGCAAGCGCTGTTTCTCGTTTCATGCTGCTGCCTCCTCTGATTTTAATCTGTCTTAAAACTCCCTGCAGCGGATTTTACCTGCGGGGAAGGTGATTATCGATCCCGCGTTATTATTAAAAAAAGTTGTACCTAAACGGCCGGCTAAAATACAAGCGCTTTTCAGACCGGTGCAGTGCGAGACACCGGCTTTTTCAATGCCGATTGCTTTAATCTCCAGGAGATAGCCGCCATTCTCTTTTTACTTGCGCCTCAGAGGTGAGTGCCGCCGATTACCAGGCAGACATCTGGCACGCCGGTTATGTTTTGCGCCCGGCGGATAGTATTGATCATACCCCTGTGGGCACAGTCCAAGATAGTGATTAGACCTAAGTTTGTTTTGATAAAAATGGCTTGGTCATCCCTGATTTTTGTATCTTTTTTAAACTTTTTGCCTTGGCTGGGAAACCGAAGTTCTTCTTCCGAAACGGCAGACCCCCGGTCTTTCGCGGGCATTTCTCTAAAAAAGCCTTCACCGCTTGTTTCAAAATCATTCACCAGGGGTATTTCACCGCTGATGACAACGTCTTTACTTAGCCAAACAGGCTTTTTGTTGAAGGAAAATCGGGCTCCGAACCGAGCCGGCTCTTCTTCGGTATTGGTAAAAATGTTCTTGGAAAAATTCTCTTAAGCCGCCTGTGTGATCTCGGTGGCCGTGGCATAATACCGCGTAATCAATATCTTTTGGGGCAACGCCCATCACTCTCATGTTGTGCAGCAGCACCCCCTGGCTGCCGGCCCCTGTGTCAAAAAGAATATCTAGATCCGGCAGGTTTGAATAAATACTCAAGCCCCACTCCGCCATAACATTGGAAACGCCCGCGGTATTAGCGAACAGGATCTTGATTGTAATCTCCCCTACATTGAGCACGGCAGGCCTCCTAGCCGTTTTCCCTTACAAACTGATTCGAGCCGGCCGGGGCAGTTCCTTTTTTTAAAAGTTTTGCTTGACCTTTTTTTATTTTCATTATACTATATGCATAAAGTATATAGTATATATGTATATAGCTAATGTATTTACAGTTGGGAGGGAGATAAAATGTTTCAACCGGGCCGGTACGGCAGGGGCAGCGGCTGGATTGAGGCCTGCCTGCTCTGTTTGTTGAAAGAAGAGAAATCCTATGGCTACAGCTTGATGGAAAAACTGAATACCCTGGGGTTTACGGCGGAGCCTTTTAATATTTCCGTCATCTACCGCAATTTGCGCAGCATGGAAAAAAGGCGGTTAGTGGCATCCTTTTGGACCGCCAGTGAGCGGGGGCCGGATAAGCGGATGTACGAGATTACACAAAAAGGGGAAAAAGCGCTGAAGGAATGGATTCGCTTTTTAAAAAAGCGGCAGAAGCTGTTGCAGGCAGTTGTCGATAAATACGAAAGTATGCATCTTGAGTAAAGTGGGGGGATTCCATGCAGAATATAATTTTTTATGGGTTGGCGCTGGTTTTACTTTCAATTTCATTTTTTAAAGATCGGACTAAAACTAAAAAGTCACTGGTTAAGGCCTGGCGGTCTTTTGAAAACATTCTGCCGCAGATGCTCGCTATGATTTTTGGCATCGGCTTAATTATCGCTTTTTTAAGCCCGGAATTGATCAGCCAAATCATCGGCGGTTCCTCTGGTTGGTGGGGGGTTGTTTTGGCGGCTGTGCTCGGTTCGGTCACTTTGATTCCGGCTTTTGTGGCTTTTCCCATGGCTGCCATCCTGCTGCAAAACGGGGCCGGCTACATGCAGCTTAGTGCTTTTGTTTCCACTCTGACGATGGTGGGGGTCTT
>JAAYRS010000003.1 GCA_012518645.1 Bacillota bacterium | reverse complement strand
CAACCCCTAGGTCAAAGGAGTTGTTAAAAAGGGCCATATTGGAAGGGATATCGCCCCGGCTTTCGCTGCAGTCGGGGACAAGAATTAACAAGGCAGAGTAAACAGCGCCAAAACCCAAACCCACTAAAACAGCGGCAGTAATCAAAGTCCCCCGGCCGGCAAGAAAAATTAAGAAGGCCAGACCCGAGATGAGAATTAGAAATGAGGGTAAAACTGCCGCCGCCGGCCCTTTTTTATCCGTAAGAGGTCCTGCAGCCGCCCCTCCAATAGTGTACATTAAGGCTAGGACAGTAAAGAATACCGCTGCTCCCGGAATGTCCAGGGACTCAGTTTGGATTCTTAAGGAGGTGATAATCGCCCCATAGGGTGCCGTAGCTAAAAGAAGCGAGCCGCAGATCATTGCCAGCTTCGGATTTCGTAAAAGGCGTCCCAGCCGAGGGGACTCTTTTAAGTTTTCTTCCTGCCCCCGGGGTTGCTTGGAGATCAGAAATCCCGCCAAAGCAGCTATTGCCCCCACTAGAACGGAACTGTAAAAAACGCCGTTATAACCAAAATGCTCGATTAGATAAGCGCTGAAAAGAGGCCCCAGGGCCATTCCAAGCCCCATCATGGCGGAATAGCCGCCCAACAGCAAGCCTTGGCTGCCGGGACCTCCGTATTCGACCATCAAAGTTTGGCTGCCTACCACCAGGCCGGCTAAACCCGCCGCCTGCACTAAGCGCAAACATGCTAAAAACGCAAATCCTCGAAATTGAATGTAAAAAAAGGGGGCCGCAGCATTTATAATCAACCCCCAGCGCAAGACATGCAAGCTTGAGCTGCGGGCGGCCGCCTTACCCCACATTAAGCGAAAAACAACAGCGCCCAAAAACAAGATACCTACTAAGGCCCCTATAACCGTTTCCCCGCCGCCATGATCGTACATGTAGGTCGGCACCGCGAAGACGAGCATATGATGGACGACATTAAAAAGAAGGATAATAGCAAGGATTAAAAGCACGTCTTTGTGTTTGTTCATTATAATACCTCTGCTGCAAAAATTAGTAAGTTTCCTGTAATATCGGATCATGCCGGCCGCGGCTTTTTTTAAAAAAGTAAAACCGGGGCTAAGCGGCGTTAGGGCGGTTAAAGATATTTCACTTAAATATTTCAATTAATTTCGCTGTTTTGGTTCCCTGCCTTAATTCCACACCTCAGGGCCAAATCCTGCCGATATTCCAAATTACCAGCTAAAAGTAGGAATATCTCTTCCCAAGCCTCCCTTCGAGCCTTAAATAAGGCCAACTTTACTTCCCTTTTTTTATATGATACATTTTGCTTAACATTAAAAACAGCAGTTAAAAATGAGACTGCAGAAAGAGGAGGCCGGCATGAAACTAATTTCCTTTACCAAGAACGGAAAAACCAGGGCAGGAGTAATTAAGGGCAAGGAAGGCATTGTGGATTTGGGAGATCACTTCAGCTCCCTTCTAGCTATCATCGAGGGCGGCGGGAGGGCCCTGGCCCGGGTCAGAAAGATCTCCCAGGAAGAACGGCCTTCCCTTCAGCTGGCAGAGGCGGAACTGCTGGCCCCCATCCCCGTGCCGAGGCGCAATGTTTTCTGTGTGGGCTGGAATTACCACAAGCATTTTGAAGAAGGCGTCGGCAAGAGGGGCGCTTATGAAAGGACCCTGCCTAAACACCCGACCTTTTTTACCAAGCCAACCACTGCTGTTAATGCGCCTTATGGCGTTATCCCCATTGATCCCGCCTTTTCAACCCGTTTTGATTACGAGGTAGAGCTGGCAGTTGTCATTAAAAAGGAAGGCCGCAGCATCCCGCTGGAAGAGGCTTCGGATTACATTTTCGGCTACCTGGTCGCCAATGATATCTCAGCCCGGGATATCCAGCAAAGGCACGGGGGGCAGTGGCTGAAAGGCAAGGCTATGGACGGTTCCTGTCCCATGGGCCCTTGGATTACAACTGCGGATGAAATCCCGGATCCGCAGGATCTGACCCTGCAGTGTTTTGTCAATGGGGAAAAGAGGCAGGATGGCAGCAGTAAAGAAATGATTTTCTCCGTAAACCGCATTATCAGCGAATTATCTTTTGGGATGACCCTGCTTCCCGGCGATCTAATCCTCACGGGAACGCCCGATGGGGTCGGGGCGGGGCGCGATCCGGAAGTGTTTTTAAAAGAAGGCGATCGCTTAATTACCTCCATTTCCGGCTTGGGTGAGCTGCGCCACACTCTTGGTCTGCAGCCCTTGGCCTCCCCGGGTAAAAAACTTCCTCTTGCATAAAGCCTGAACCCCTTTTATTGGCGGAAAATTTATTTCCCGCCGCATTTAATCCGGAAAGCCTTGACATATACAGTTGTGCTGTATATACCCAAACTATACATCCCAACTGTATAGTTTGCTGTTGAGAGAAGCTGATGCTACGAAAAGAAATAAGCATTTGCCTCTTACCGAAACGGTTTATTACAATTCCTGCCAGCCCATCGTCAATTGCTTTCTAATTTAAGATAGCAGTAAGCTTAAACGGCAGATCAGCATCGAAACCGCTTCCGTTAAATGTTCAAAGCCGAGAGCGGCCAAAGCAGAGTAAAGAGCTTTAGGCCCAAAGCTTTGCACAGCGCAAATCCCGCTGCCCGGCGCAAGAGCTTTGGCAGGAAATTAGCGGTTAGGCTGCGGACATCTGCAATAGGAAATGTTGCTTTTTTACTTTCTCAATCAAAGGACATCTTTGTTATTCCTCCCCGCCTATTCACCGCGCCGCCTGCCCGCCTCAGATAATTTGAACGACGCGGAGCCTTACGTAATTTTCCTTCCCTACCTATAGGCAGGAAAGCCCCTGCGGACCCGCTCTTTTTTCGCTGCAGCAAGCTGTTCGTAAACTGCTGGATTCCAGATCTTCTGCCCTACTTGAAATTGGAATCGCAGGCTGCCAAACCTTTCTTTAAATTGGAACAAAGAATCGTTTTTTCCTGCCCTCAGCCCGCCGCCGTGGTGAATTAAATTATAGCCGCGGCTTTTTCCCCATTGGGTTATGGCCCAGCGCAGCAGGTAGGCTGGGGAAAGGGGAAGAAATTCTGTTAAGGTGCCGGAAAGATGAACGTGAATTGCTTTGCCGCAGGCGAAATAAAGGCCGGCGGCAATGATCTTGCCTTCGTAAAAAGCCTCAATTAAAACGATATTCTTTCTGAACAGTTTAAGACAGTCAGTGAAATACTGTGTGGGAAAATAGTGAAAAGGCGCGGCATTATTTCTTCTTAAAGTTTCGTAATAAATAAGCTGAAAGCGGCCTAAATCTCTGGGTTTTTCCCTAACTTTACAGACAACGCCCTTTTCTAAAGCTTGCCTAACGTTTCTTCTGGCACTTTTAGAAAACTCCCGCTGCACAGGATCTGGGCAGTCCCTTAGATTGGTGCCCACGGTCCGGCGGCTTTGCCTTACTTGGTAGCAGCTTTTAAAATCAGCCCCATTATTATAAAGAGGGTGAAAGCGCACAAACTCGCTTACGATCCTGTTTTCACGGCAGTATTCGAAAAAATCCTCTTCAAATTCCCGCACTAAAGCCTCCGGATTATCCCGCTTACAGCTTTGAATCAGAGGTCCTCCGTAACGGAAGGGGGTAATTAGATCGTAATAATCTGTACCGGGTATTTTCCGCTTAATAAATAAATGGCTGATCTTGCCCAAAGCACTCTGATGGTTAAAAACTGTGCTGATGCCCCCTTCCCGGCTTTCACACAGCTTGCCGTAATCTGCTTTGAAAAAAATTGCCACCAAGATCACCCTTTCAAGATTTTAGAACCCGGGCCGCCCAAGGCTTCGCCGCCTGCCCTTTAAAGCCCTTGCAGCTAAGGGAATTGCTTTGGCGGCAAAAACAACATTCCGGCCTGATCAGAAACAAAACTATTATGTGAGCCTTGACTCTAACGTAACTTTCTAGTAGAGGATAGTGAGGACACCTTGCGCAGACGCTGCAAAATTAGTTGGCATCAGCGTCCGCTCGCTGCACCGTTACGACAAAATTGGGCTCAAGACCCCAAGAACGGACAGATGCAAATTACCGGCTTTACAGCGAAAAGGATTTGAAGGTTTTGATTTCACCCACAACCCTTACGAAAAGGAAACCCGCCGGCGTCGGGAAGATGCGGCTGTGGACAGATCCAAAGAAAAATCGGAAGGCATGTCCCCAAGGGAGCAAAAAAAGTGAGCACAACATTGAACGCTGTTTATACCAGGCCGGCGGCTTCTTTGGGCACTTCCCCTCAAGCACCCAAGCCCGAGCGGCCATAAAAACGGTGCTGGTTTTTGAACGAAACAAGCAGCCGTCATTATTCCCCAGAAGCGTTTCGGGGCTTGGAGGAAATGTATGTTGCTGATTATGTCTGAAGCAATGACTGTCTTTTCTAAGGCACACAAAATGAGGGGCACTTAATTCCGGTATTAGCTCCAGAGGCGGAAAATTAGCTGGAAAACACTTCATAGACTGCAAGCCGGGTAAGACCCCTTTTTTAAGTTAACTGCCTTCTAAAGCCAAGGGGTGAAAACCAAGGCTTCGCCCTCCGAATCGTTAGGACATTACAGATTTCAAACCGGCACGGCCCCCGCCCCGGCCGTCATCGGCGCCCTGTTTGTTAACTGTATTTTTAGCCTTTCTTGGGCCGCTTCCCGTATTCCTGCAGCCTGGTTTTCAAAATTATTTAGTTTTAAAACCACCCCGGGTCCCTTCTAAACCCGCACATATTCCCTCAAAAAATCCCCCTTTTTAATGAGGGAGCGTTCTTTGGCGATGACAACAAATAGAGTCTGCCGTCAATGGGCCCGCAGCGCTGATCGGAACCATTGATAATATCCTGATATGCGTTGCAGTAAATTTACCTCTTGAGATTATAACCGTCTTTAGTTTCTTTAACCAAAAACTCCTTCGGATCCTTAAAGGCCGTAAATTTGGTCCCGCTTTTTCCATTTTTGGTTATGATCACGGCTTCTTTTTGTGCCGGAGAAAGATAATCAGGGGAGCTGATGCGCATATTTAACCCCGCCTTTCCAGCTATTAGTACTAATTTTGTTTAGCTATAGGTTAATAATAGATTAGACATTTAAGCCAAAGATAATCTGTAAACATTTGACGATTTGACGGGGGTTCAGACCCTTCATCTCCGGCCTTGCTTTTTCTCGGTAAAACGGGGCTGTTTATAATCTTGAAATAAAGCAGAGGTAAAAGTTTTGAGCAAACAGAAGATAGTTTACTGATTAGAGGGGAAAAACCAAGAAAAGCCGGTTATCCTATAGGCACGCGCCTATTTATGGCCCCGGTGCGCCGGCGTGATAGCGGCCCCAAGGCAAGCGTTCTTTTGTTCTGAGCGGACGGACTGTAGAAAATCAACTCCAGGGGCTGCCAAAGGAGGAACTTATGTGGATAATGATAACGATTATATTCCCGCCTTGAAATATAAGGGGCTGACAAAGCTTTATGACCCCCTGCTTAAATTTTTCAATGCGGGGCAGAAACTAACGGCAAAGCTATTAGCACAGGCTGCGATAACCGAAGGCGATAAGCTCTTGGATTTCGGCTGCGGGCCGGGCAATTTATTGATCCAGGCCAAACAAAAACAGCCGCAGGCCGTCTGCCGCGGTATAGATATCGATCCGCGCATTTTAAAAATCGCCGCTGAAAAGATAGATAAACATGGTCTTAACATCCCGCTTAAACACTATAGCGGCGGGACGCTGCCGTATAAAAATGAAAGCTTTGATAAGGTTCTTTCCGGTCTCGTTTTTCACCACCTGTCATACAATGCTAAGAGAAAAGCCCTCCAAGAGATCCACAGAATATTAAAACCGCGGGGGAAGTTACACATCATGGATTTCGGCAAGCCCTCAAATTTATTAATGCGTCTTCTTTTTATACCTGTACAGCTCTTGGACGGCTTTTCCCCTACTGCAGATAACGTGTTAGGACTTTTGCCCGAAATTGTTAGCAAGGCGGGGTTTGCCAACGTAATCGAAAAAGATCGTTTAAACACCCTAGTGGGCACCCTTAGCTTTTACCAGGGAGAAAAGCCGCAGAACAATAAATAAATTGTTTGATGGCACAGTGCTACAGCAGCAATTAAAATTGCTCAAACATATAATTTTGCAGGGCCGCCCGCGGATGCCGATAGTCAAACTATAAAAGTAAACAGCGATAATCCTTAGTTTTATTTTTAATTTATCCTTTTTTTGGATTGGTGCGGCAGCCAACGCCTCAACCGCAATTGCTGTTATCGGTGCCCTGCGTTTCCCGGTAAAAACAATGCTCGCAGTCGTGAATATGGGGAATATGCATCAGAATCACAGAACTTCCGTTTATGTTGGGTACAAACCAAAACGATGTCAGGTAAAGTATCTTTGCACAATAAAACCTATGAACTTCCGGATATCATCGAGACGGGTT
>JAAYRS010000032.1 GCA_012518645.1 Bacillota bacterium | reverse complement strand
TAGCTATAACCCCCGTGCTCATCACCGTAACGGGCACAAGCATATGCCGTCCTAAATCCACCGCCTTCTCCCAAAAGGTGAAGTCTTGGAAATCAATACTGGTCATACCCCCAATTGGTAAGTTGATGTTTCTGGATGCAATGAAATAAAGAAGTAAAAGGCCAAAAAACCAACCGGGAAGAGAAACTCCCATAAATGCCAGTAAAGTAAGAAGTTTATCACTCCAAGAATATTGGTTAACCGCGGAATGAATCCCAATAGGAATAGCAATAAGCCAACCAATTACCAAAGACACGGACGTGAGCAATAACGTATTAAAAATTCGTTGTTTAATCACCCAAGTCACCGGAGCATGCCATAAGAAGGAATGCCCCATATCCCCCTTAAAGAGCTGTTGGACCCAACGGATATATTGCATATGAGGCGGCAGGTGCAGCCAAAACCGCATCCGCATGGCTTCCATTATCTCTTCCGAGATATCTGGGCTCAATTGCATGGTAGTTAAGGCATCGCCTGGAGCCATCTGCATAATGAAAAAACTCAATGTTGAGATTCCCAACAACATTGGTAAGAGATAAATAAGCCTTCGTATAATGTACCTGAGCATATTCCACGACCTCCTAATTTCGGCAAAGGGAAGAACTTCCCGCTAGGCTTGTGACAGGGGATTAGATATACTGCGCCGACGTCTTCAACCTAATTCGTTCTCCGTTCCAAAATTCCTGCTATCTCCGTAAAATTGTCCCTTTGCTTTTCAGTCCTTATAAGACGGCTTAAATTGGGGAAGCCTTTTCTACAGGGGGAAACAACGATGCATTGGAGCTTCCAGACATTTTCTTCACCTGCCGAGGCTAAGAAAACTGGTCAAATTTTCCAAGAAACAACTCTGGCAAATTTTCGGGTTGAGGCCCTTTCAGACGGATTTCTCACAGTCATTAGTCAGCTGCGCGCGAAACAAGTAGACACTTGGGATTGGTTTCTATTGGGAAAAGAGGCCGATCAGTTGATCATCAACCAAGGAAAAACTAATCAATTGCTGGCCATAGACTATCTGCGGGAACTCTGGGAAAAGATGGGGGTAATTCCCTACCCTCACCAACTGTCGACAGCAAAAAAGGTCATCCACGAAATGCAGGGCCAAGCTATTTTAGCTGATGAAGTCGGTTTGGGAAAAACAATTGAGGCAGGATTGATTTTAAAAGAATATCTTTTACGAAATTTGGCTAAAAAAGTCTTGATCCTGACACCTGCCAGCTTACTATGGCAATGGTACCACGAACTCTATGAAAAATTCAACATTGCTGCCGGGATCCAACGCTCCCGATGGGACTGGGAATTCTCTGATATTCTAATCGCTTCCTTGGATACCGCAAAACGAGAACCCCACGCCTCTGTAATTTCCGGAATCATCTATGATTTAATAATAATCGATGAAGCCCATAAACTCAAAAACAGCTCCACCCAAGCTTATCGCTTTGTGAACTCGCTCCAGAAAAAATATTGTTTGATGCTTACCGCCACCCCGATTCAAAATGATCTAAAAGAACTCTATAACCTGATTGCCTTGATTAAGCCGGGGCAACTGGGGAGTTACCGCACCTTTAAAAAACAATTTATGGAAAGCAAACGGATTCCCAAAAACCCCCGGAAATTAAAGGGGCTCTTAAACAAAGTCATGATCCGCAACAAACGGGGTGCGGGAACGGTGGAGTTTACCAAAAGGATAGTCAACCCCATCGTAATCTCTTTGACACCGGCCGAACAAGAATTATACCGCCGAGTAACCGAATTCATCAGAGCCCGCAGCAAAAACTCCGGATTAAAAAACATCCTTCCCTTAATTACACTGCAGCGGGAAGTGTGTTCCAGTTTCTTGGCCACCGGCCTGACTTTAGAAAAAATGATTGTTAACCTAGATAATGCCGAGGCCAGCGAGGCGGCCTCGCTGCTAAAAGATTTGGCTGATGTTAAGCAGAACAGTAAATGCGATGCTTTGGAGAAACTAGTCCGGACCTTAACGGATAAGGTGATCATTTTCACCGAGTTCAAAGCTTCCCAAAAATATATCCGGTATCGCTTAGAAAAAGCCGGTTACTTCACAGTAGCCTTTGACGGCAGCCTCTCCCGGGGCAAAAAACAATGGGTCCGGTCAGTATTTCAAAAAGACGCCCAAATTTTGGTCAGCACCGAATCCGGAGGGGAAGGCCTCAATTTCCAGTTTTGTAATCAAGTGATAAATTTCGATTTACCCTGGAACCCGATGCGCCTGGAACAAAGGATAGGCAGAGTGCACCGCCTAGGCCAAACACGGGATGTCCAAATCTACAACTTAATTACCAAGGGTACCATTGAAGAACACATTATGTTTCTGCTGCACCAGAAAATTAATATGTTTGAATCAATTATAGGAGAGCTCGACGCGATCCTCTTGCACTTAAAATTAGGCCGTTCATTTGAAGCGGAAATCATGAAAATCTTTCTAGCACACGAAGAAAAAGAGTTAATTAGGGAAAAACTGGCCTCGTTCGGAGATCATTTCCTAGAAGGGCAGAAACAAGTCAAGGAATCTTCTTGGGATCTTCTCTAATTGCCGTATCTTTATTCCTTCGGGGGAGGGGGGTGGTTATTACGCTGACTTCTTTAGTTTTCCGTTTTTTTGAACTTTGCCGGCTTGAACCTGTGCAGATCCGCCCGGGAATTTGGCAGGTCCAAATTGAACAAAGTTTAATGCAAGAATTGGACGGGCGGCGGGCCGGAAACCGCCTTTTACAATTCACTTTTGAGCAGCACTTGGCAAAGAAATACGGGGCGGAGCTGATCTGTGAAGGCAGCTACCGCTCCAATACCATCCTGCGCTTAATTCAAAAACAAGGTCTGCTCACCCGGGCTTATTTACCAGATTACGTTTTCGACCAAGCAATGCTTCAAAAAAGAATGTTGGAGAAATTTCCGCAAGGCAACCGAATCTACATTGTAAAATATGAAACCGTGTACGATCAGCATCTTTGGATTCAACTACTTACAACCCGATGGGGATTAGAAAAGAGGGAAACCATTGCGGATCCCCTCATCAACCTATCCACCGGGGAAGTCTCCAAGTTCACTATCTCCACCCGCCTTTTTCTCCAGGGACTTCCCAATAAAAACACTGTCCGCACAAGAAAGCTCAGTTTCAAAAAGGCTTTTGCCGCGGCAGTAAATAATTTAGAGCAAATCCTGGCCGAAGAAAATGATGAATGGGCTCAAATTTCCTTACAAAAACTAGAAAAAGAACAAACCAAGCTGGACCATTTCTATGAAGGCCGGCTTGATTCAAAAGCTTATCACCTGAAAACAGAAGAAATAAAAAGAAGATTTTTACCCAAGGTTGAAATTGACACCCTCCGGGCCGCCCTCTTATACATCCCCTTATACCGGTACCGCTTAATAGTTGTAGACCGCACCGGGCAAGAGCAAAACAAATGCATTTATTACGATCCCATCTCTAATTCATTGGCCTTAGGCTAATAATTCCTGAGCCACGCGCCAAATAGGCCCGGCTCCCATCACCAAAATCAGGTCATTGGCACCCGACCACTGTTGAATAAATGGGGCAATATCTTCTTGCTTGGGAATATGGTGCACCGCCCTTGGACCGCCGTGCTGCTTAATTAGTTCAGCCAAGTAAGCTGAACTAACACCCGGGATGGCCTTTTCCGGAGGCGGGGCGTAAATGTCGGTGAGCACAACTATATCCGCCTCTTGAAAGGCGCGGGAGAACTCCTCCAAAAGCAGCTTAGTCCGGGAATAGCGATGGGGTTGGAAAACAGCAATAACCTGCCGGGCCCATCCTTCTTTTGCGGCTTTAATCGTAGCCGCGATTTCAGTGGGATGATGGGCGTAATCATCCACAACCAAAGCCCCTTTACGCTCTCCGAGAATTTGAAAGCGCCGCCTGGCTCCGGTAAACAAGGCCAGGGCCTTTTGCATTTCCTGAACGGATAAGCCCACGTAATCTGCTGCCGCTATGCAGGCCAAAGCATTAGAAACATTATGACGCCCAGGAACACCAAGGTCAAAATCGCCGAAATGACGGCCTTGAAAGTAGACTTTGAAGCGCGATTTGTTTTCTTTAAGCTCTACCACTTCAGCCCGCCATAATGCGTTTTGGGCAAAGCCGTAGGTGGCAGCATCATAGCTGCGGCTGAATTCAGATACAATTGGGTCATCTACGCCCAACAACCGAAAACCTTGGGGCCTGCAATTGTTTAAAAACTGGCGGTAGCCTTGAACCAAGGCTTCAAAAGTTCCATCGTAGTTTTCCAAGTGGTCTGGTTCTACACTCGTCACAAGGGCAACTTCCGGTTGATAGCGGATAAAACTTCCATCACTCTCATCGGCCTCCGCCACAACAAATTGCCCTTTCCCATACTTAGCCCCGGGCCCAAAGGGGGTAAAATGGGCTCCAATCAAAACAGTGGGATCCAAGCCCGCTTTTTCCAGGCAAAGGGCGAGCATCGAAGTTATAGTGGTTTTTCCGTGGGCCCCGGCTACTGCGATGCCCCTTTTTGTGTTCAACAGCTGAGCTAAAACCTCTGAACGGTGCAAAATTGTTATTCCCTTCGTTTGTGCGGCTACAACTTCCGGATTATGGCTGGGTATAGCACTGGAGTAAACGACACTAGTAGCCCCGTTAATGTTAGCAGGGGCATGTTGGAAATATATGGTAGCCCCTAAATCTGTTAAGTAATTTGTTGTCTCCGATGATTGCAGATCAGAACCGCTAACGGTATGTCCCATTTCTAAAAAGATTTTAGCCAAAGGACCCATGCCCGTCCCACCTATTCCAATCAAATGTATATGCTGGTTCATATAGTTCACTCCTACCCATCTACTTTAACAAAGGAATTAGTACCCTAGCCAAAAGCCTGGCGGCTGCCTCAGATTCCTGGAGCGTATTCCCCCGCCAATCACCGATTAGGACCATAATGCTGTTGGGATGCAGCTCACCGCTGTAATCGGATTTAAAGACCCGCACACCCCTGCTAACGCCGGGGTACTGGGTATCAAGGGCATCACTGACTTTTTGAGCAAACCGAATGTTGTCCTCCAAAAGAGCGTTGTCTTTATCACCGACCACAAATAAAATTTTAGCTGCGTCTATACCGTTCGCTTTAGTTTTAGTATAGTCGTCCGGTTTGTTTTCTAAACCGTCACGGTGAATATCTAAAATAATCTCCAATCCGGGGTTAGCCTCTAAAAGCTCGTTAACCTTTTTCTCGGAATTGATAAAAGCATCACTATAACGCGGCTGGTCATGTACGGTTTTGTCATGGAGGGCCGTTACACCCAAAGAATATAACTCGGCAACCAGTGCCTCCCCCACTTTGACAATATCGCCTGCCGCGCCTCTTTCATGGCTGTCTCTCGGTTTATAATTCTCGGAAGTATGGCTGTGGAAAATCAACACCCTGGGGGTAGGATCAACATCTTCTCCCAAAGGCGGTTGAGGATCCTCCACTTTTACCTGAGGCGGTTCGCTTGGTTCCGTTTCCGGATAGAACCCAAAGAATCTAGCGCCCACCACCGCCACCACCACTAAGGTAACCACTATAAATAAAAGTCCAGGTCCGTTTCTTTCGCTTCTTCCCATCCGTGCCATTCTATTTCCTCCTTCCACACTTAAATATATGCGGAAGGATCTTTATTATATTCCCTTAAGTGTCCAATTCCCGAATCATTGCTTTCAATTCCCGATTCGAAAAATAATAGGATTTAGTACAAAAATGACAGACGATCTCCGCCTGATCCTCTAAATCAACTAGTTCCTGCAATTCCGCCCGCCCCAAAGTGAGTAAACCTTTTTCGAAACGTTCCCGGGAACAATCACAGCGAAACCTGACAGGCGAAGTATCAATAATTCGGGGATTTAAATTACTGAAATATTCCTCTAAAATGTCTTCGGGGGTACCATCTGCCGCGAAAAACGAACTGATAGCAGACATGTTAGCCAGTTTCGCTTCCAACTTATCAATAAAGGCCTGATCAGCTGCGGCATCAGGCAAAAGTTGGAGAACAATTCCGCCGGCCCCAATTGGTTTTTGATCCAAGCCCACCAGCACTCCCAAAACAACTGCTGAGGGAATCTGCTCGGAGTGGGCAAAGTAATAAGCAAAATCGTCTCCAATCTCACCGGTTTGCAAGGGCACGGCGCCCTGGTAGACATCCTTTAACCCCAAATCGCGGAGAACATACAAATTGCCGGAACCTACCGCCTCGCCCACCGCTAATTTCCCCTCCCTATTTAAAGGAAGATCCACAAAAGGATTGCCCACATAACCTTTCACTTCCCCCCGGGAATTGGCGGAAGCTACAATGCCCTTTAAAGGGCCATCGCCCTTTATTTGAATTGTAACGGTTTCCTCGCCCTTCAGCATAGCACCCAAAACCAAACCAATAGTCAAAGAACGGCCCAAGGCGGCACTAGCTGTTGGGCTGGTCAAATGCCGGGCCTGTGCTTCTCTGGCAACATTAGTGGTCCGTAAGGCAAAAACTCGGGCTTGATTGGCACCCAGAACTGCCCGGACTAAATAATCCTGCTGCTTCAAAAAGTGTTCCTCCTAAATAATCTTTAACTGATATACAAAGTATGCTGCCGCGCCAAGCAGGGCTAAAATCGCCAGGCCAACCGCAAATCGCAGCCGCCTTTTTGTGCGGATCTTTGATCTGCGTTCCCGAAAGCTTAATAATTCCCTTTGTTGCTCCGGTATATGGCGTGCTTCGTATTCTAATATCACCGCTTCAGGTTCTAAGCCCAAAGCCTTAGCGTACGTACGTAAAAAAGCACGGACATAGGCCTGATCCGGAAGCTGATTAAAATCCCCCTCTTCGATGGCCACTAAGAATTGGGTTCTTATTTTGGTGCGGTCAGCAACCTCTTCAATCGTAAGTTCCCGCTGTAGGCGCGCCTGCTGCAATAGTGTCCCCAATCCCGTCACTTTCTTCACCTCTCCTTAAGAAATGTACTATCCACCAGGACTTCCCGCGGCTTGCTCCCTTGATGAGAACCTACTATTCCTCTTACTTCCATTACATCCACCAGGCGGGCAGCCCTGCTGTAGCCGATCCTAAACCGCCTTTGAAGCATGGAAATAGATGCCTGCCCATTTTCAATAACCAGCCTAATCGCATCCTCCAGCAACTCATCGTCCTCTTCTTCCGCCCCAGTTAGTTCCGGGCTTTCATCTTGAACCGTTTCCACGTATTCCGGTTCCCCTTGTTTTTTCCAGAAGCTGACCAGAGTTTCAACTTCCTGGTCAGAGATCCAAGCGCCTTGGGCCCGCATCGGCTTAGAAGCCCCCACCGGATAATAAAGCATATCCCCTTTACCAATAAGCCTCTCGGCCCCGCCCATATCTAAGATAGTTCGCGAATCCACTTGGCTGGAAACGGCGAAAGAAATCCGAGAAGGCACATTGGCTTTAATTAAACCGGTGATCACATCCACAGAAGGGCGCTGGGTAGCAATAATTAAATAGATTCCCGCGGCCCGGGCCATCTGGGCTAAACGGCAAACGGCGTCCTCCACTTCGGCTGCGGCAACCATCATTAAATCGGCTAATTCATCTACAATGATGACCATCAAAGGCAAAGGTTCTTTTTCAGTTTGACCATCGCCTTCCCAAGTTGAATAAGCCTCTATATTCCGGACCCCCGCCTCAGCAAAAATTTTATAGCGCCGTTCCATTTCCGTTACTGCCCAGCGCAGAGCAACGGCGGCTTTTCTAGGATCCGTTACGACTGGGGAAATTAAATGAGGGATACCATCATAAGCAGAGAGTTCCACCCTTTTAGGATCAATCATCAGAAATTTAACCTCGTCGGGTCCTGCTTTAAACAGGACGCTGGCAATCATAGCATTTAAGCAAACGCTTTTCCCCGACCCGGTGGCCCCCGCTACTAAAACATGAAGCCACTTTGTTAAATCCGCAACGACCGCTTTCCCGGCAATATTTTTGCCTAAAGCCAGAGCTATCGGGGAACTTTGTTCAGTAAATTCCGGGCTTTCCAAAACATCCCGCAGCAGCACCGGCTCCACACTTTTATTAGGAACCTCAATCCCCACTACTGCCTTTCCCGGCACAGGGGCCTCTATTCTTACATCTTCTGCTGCGAGGGCTAAGGCTAAATCATCGGCCAAAACAGTTATCCTCGAGACTTTAATCCCGGGAGCAGGCTGCAGCTCGTAGCGGGTAACGACCGGCCCTTGGGCAACGTTTACGACCTTAGCATCTATTCCAAAACTGTTGAACGTTTTTTCTAAAAGCTCCTTTTGAAGTCCTTCTGTTTTCCGGATTCGGGCGCCCCCTTTTTTCAAGAGATAAACCGGCGGCAAAGAATACTCCTTCCTGTCCGCATCTTTTTCAAACTCAAGAAGGAGTTGGCCCCCATCTTCCCCTTTAGAATCAGCTTTTACAATTTGTTCTTTCTTCTGCTGCGGCTCTTTCTTTACTTTAACCGCCCCGGCTTGGCCGGACAAGCCTTCGTCTTCCCCGGAAGCGGCCGGCTCCAAAGCTGTCCGCTGCTTTTTTTTAAAACGCCGGATTTGGAGAGCCTCCCACCAACTACGCAGCGTATCTTTAAAATTGTGCAGTAAAGTTAGAACTGCTTGGGTAACTTTAGACAACACCTTTTTACTTAAAGCAATCAGGGAAATTTCGAAAAAGAAAATGATACCGATTAAGATTGCCGCACCTACAAAGATATACGACCCGGGAATTCCAAAAGCGTTGTAACTAAAAACCAATAAAACTGCTCCCAGGACCCCCGCCCCTTCCCCTTTTTTAGCATAGCCTATCTCTTCCATTAGTTTTGGAGGAAATTGATAGCCGCGGTAATAAAGCATATGAAAAATAGCACTGGCCGCTAAAAGCAGAAGGATAAGTCCGAGGCTTTTACGTTTCGAAAAGGGCCTCCTCCGACCCCGAAAAATGCAGAGGGAGGCAAAGAACAAAACGGCGACAAATACAACTGAGGCATCCCCGAACAAAATCCGGAGTAAACCGCGAATCTGCAGCCCAACATAACCTACTGTATCAACATAGAGCGAAATAATGGCAAATACGGAAAAAGCCAATAGGAGTATTCCAGCGATCTCTCTTTTTTTGACTCCCTTTTCAGCATCCTGCCCCTGGGCAGGGAATCCTTTTTTTCCCACCGGCTGTCACCCCTTATCCTATCAACTTCTACGCCGGGCAATAATATCCTCTACTAGGAGTTATAGCCGGTGCTTTCTTTGCGCAGTTGTTTAAGTTCTTCAATAAAACGGTCTATATCTTTAAACTGCCGATAGACAGAAGCAAAGCGCACATAAGCAACATCGTCCAAAACCCTAAGCCTGTCCATAACCAATTCGCCAATTTCCTCAGAGGAAACTTCCCGTTCTAACCCGGATCGCAATTCCCGTTCAATCTCGGTGACCGTTTTTTCTAAGGCCTCCACAGAAATGGGTCTTTTTTCACAAGCACGCATAATTCCGTTTAGGATTTTTGCCCTGGAAAAAGGCTCTCTACGGCCGTCTTTTTTTACTACCAGAAAGGGAACCTCATCAAGGCGTTCATAAGTAGTAAATCGCCTGCGGCAGGCGGTGCATTCCCTCCGCCGCCTAATTGAAGCACCTTCTTCTGTTTGCCTTGAGTCCAAGACTTTACTATCTAAATGCAAGCAAAACGGACAGCGCATAGTTGTTACCTCCCAAAATTCATTATACAGTAAATTGGCTAACGATGCCATGTTCGATTTTTAACTAAGACTACATCTGTTCCGATTAGAGTCACATCTTTCCAAGCAATTTCTAAATCTTGGTGTCTTCTGCCCCAAAAAAGAAACAGCCGGGGGCGGCCTACGATCAAATAATTAATGCGCCCATTCTCGGGGTTCAGATCTACATCGCAAATATTACCTAAATAGACGCCCTCATCTACATTGATTACGTCTAATTCCCGTAAGTTAGATGTTTTAATAAACATCGGCCCTCACTCCCCATTATAATCTATGCTCTCCGCTCAAAAAAAGAAACGGCTCAAGGCCGTTACAAGCTGACTTGATTTTTGTTTTCTTAATTGGCCAAAAGAGGATAAGCCGCCGCCGAAACTTGCCACCATTTTTGAAGGGTTTGGGCATAGCGGGTCCAAGCAATTTGATCCCAAAACTTTAAGCGTAAAGCAATCCCCCGGGCATTTTTTTCCCTGCTAATATGCAACAATTCTTGAGAGGAATAAGCCGATTCTATCTCCCCCAGACAAAGCGGAGGAAAAAGGACACACCACCAATTTTCACCTTTTCCCTGCCCAATTTCAATGCGGACAGCATCGTATAAACCCTCCGGCAATATAAGAGGTCCATAACTGCGCTGCGGAAATAGAAAATTTCCCATTTCTACATTAATCGGGTAATTATAACCATGGGACCAAACAACGTTTTCCGCAATCTCTTTAATCTTGTGCCGATTTTCCTGGAGGAGAATTTGAGCCTCCCTTTTATCCTTCGTTTGGCTTAAAATCATTCCACTTTCTTGAAGGACAGCATCGCGAACTAACAATTTCAAATCTTGGTCTTGAGGCCTATTGCTGTTAGCTAGAACGTGTAAACGGATCAGACTCTCCTGCGCAAAAGCTGTATCTGCAGAAAAATGAGTCCCTATTGAACAGATTAGAAGTCCTAGGAGTGCACCCGCACCCAATAGGCACAAACTTACCACTAAACGAGTCCGCATAAATGCTATATCCATTACCTTTCCTCCCCTTTTACCCTTACAAAACAGCCATGTATTTGCGTAAATGTTTAAGAGCAGCCTTCTCTAAACGGGAAACCTGAGCTTGTGAAATCCCGATTTCTTCGGCCACTTCCATTTGGGTTCGGCCTTCATAAAACCTCATGGTTAATATAAGCCGTTCCCGCTCCGCCAGGTGGGTCATCCCTTCCCTAATACTTACCCCCTCAATCAGGGCGCCTTCTGTATTCTTTTCATCGCTAATCTGGTCTAAAACAAAAATTGGATCCCCGCCATCATTGTAAATTGGCTCAAAAAGAGAAATGGGATCCTGGATAGCATCTAAAGCAAAGACAATTTCCTCTTGAGGAATTTTAAGTTCCTCGGCAATCTGGGTAATAGTGGGTTCCTTGGAGAACCTATTTGCCAAAGTATCCCGGGTCTGCAGGGCCTTGTAGGCAATATCCCTTAAAGATCGGCTGACCCGGATTGGATTGTTATCACGCAAATAGCGCCGGATTTCCCCAATAATCATGGGCACCGCGTAAGTAGAAAATTTGACATTCTGGGACAAATCGAAATTATCGATAGCTTTCATTAACCCAATGCAGCCTACCTGGAACAGATCATCAACATATTCACCGCGGTTATTGAACCTTTGAATCACGCTAAGAACCAGGCGAAGGTTCCCCTGCACCATTTTTTCCCGCGCCTTTTTATCACCCTTTTGGATCCGGGCCAGTAACTGTTTCATTGTCTTATTAGGCAATACGGGCAGCTTGGCCGTGTTTACACCACAAATTTCGACCTTATTCATTTGATTCCCCCCCAAAATTACCGGCTACAGTTTTCAGTATTGCCACCTTGGGACGGATCTATTCCGTTTTGTAAATCATCTTCTTTTTCTTCTAAAGAAGGAATTCTGTTGGTTAATCTTTAATATTCTGGAACAAATGTCCATCTTGGAGGGAAGGCTGATGCCCGAATACACGCTTTATGTTGATGTGTGGTTCCTGCATTTAAGCTGTAATTTCGTTTTTGAGTACCTTTTGTTATGGGCCACGGCCAATGTAACCCAAACCACAACAAAGCCCCTGCGCCTTGCTTTGGGGGCCTTAGTGGGGACACTGCATTACCTTTTTTATCTCTTAGCCAGCCTAGGGCTAATCCCCTTTTACGGTTTATTAAGGTTTTTGCCAGTTATCATTCTTCTATCTTTAGCAATGATTGTTGCTGCCTTTTACCCGCTGCGGATCAAACGGCTGGCTTCGGTTTGCGCTCACTTTTACGCAATAGGGTTTCTGGCAGCCGGAGCAGGAGTCGGCGGCTCTTATCTCTTGGGGGGCCCCAACGCACCCCATTTTCTGCTGGGGATGGTCATTTCCATGCTTACCATTCTAATCATTTCTGAGTTGGGCTGGGGCATTGTACATAAACGGCTGGTTAGCCAGGTTTATCAGATTCCCTTAGAAATCATCTGCGAAAAACGATTAATTAAGATCAGGGCGTTGGTTGATACCGGTAATAATTTGCGTGATCCCTTAAACCAACAGCCGGTTATCATAGTGGAGAAGGCAGCACTCAATGGGGTTTTGCCTCCTGAAATAGATACTATTGTTTCCCTTTTGGAACAGGGTCAGCAAGATGCTTTAGAGCACCTGGCAGCCGTAGGGCAGTGGCAAACCCGGCTGCGGATAATCCCCTTCAGTTCCATCGGGAAAAAAAATGGGATCTTGGTAGGATTCCGGCCTGACGGGGTCAGAATTGGAAACGGAGCCGGCTTTAACACTATTAGCCCCACTATCGCCATCCACCCCTATAGCTTGGATCCCGCCGGGGAATACGCGGCCTTAGTCCCTCCCGTGTTTGTTGAGTATGCCTTAGGTTCTGCTCCGGATCACTTAGTAGAAGGAGGTACATCCTATGGCCAAAAACCAACTTCCCGTCTTTAGACTTAAACTCCGCTTACAAATGATCCGCCTTCTTAAGAAATTAGGCCTTAGCCCAAAGATTCATTATATTGGCAGCAATGAAGTTCTCCCCCCTCCTTTAACAAACGAAGAAGAGCGGGAACTATTGATCAGGCTGCAGGCGGGGGATTTGAAAGTAAGGACACCTTTAATCGAAAGAAATCTGCGCTTGGTAGTCTATATTGCCCGCAAGTTTGAGAATACCGGGATTCATATCGAAGACCTTGTCTCCATTGGAACAATCGGTTTGATTAAAGCGGTAAACACCTTCGATCCCAGCAAAAACATAAAGTTAGCCACTTATGCCTCCCGCTGCATTGAAAACGAAATTTTAATGTATTTGCGGCGCACTAGTAAATTAAAGGCGGAAGTGTCTTTTGACGAGCCCTTAAACGTGGATTGGGATGGAAACGAACTAGTGTTGGCGGATGTGGTTGGAAGTGAAAGTGACGTAATTCAACACATCGAAAAAGCAGTAGATAAAGCTCTTTTAGCTGCAGCTTTGCAGCGGCTGACTGGAAGGGAAAAGAAGATTATGGAATTGCGGTTTGGTTTAAACACCGAAAAAGAAAGAACCCAACGGGAAGTGGCGGATATGTTGGGTATCTCTC
>JAAYRS010000031.1 GCA_012518645.1 Bacillota bacterium | reverse complement strand
GGGGAGAAAGGTAGGTAATCTCTTTCCCCCTTAAGAAAATTTTCCCGGAAACAGCCTTGCGCATCCCGGTAATCGCTTCCGCCAACTCGTTTTGGCCGTTGCCGTCCACCCCGGCAATCCCAAGGATCTCCCCGGATCTGACTGACAGGGAAACATCGCGGACCGCGGGCAGACGCCGGTCATCCGGGACCTGAAGATGCTCGATCCGCAACATCTCTGGCCCGGGTTCGGCCTCCTCTTTTTTAATTTGCAGCTCCACATCGCGGCCTACCATCATCTTGGCTAATTCGTTGACATTAGTCCGGGCCGTGGCTACAGAACCTACGATCCGGCCCCGCCTAATTACGGTAATTTGATCAGAAATCAAAGTAGCTTCTTTCAATTTATGACTGATAAAGATAATTGATTTTCCTAACTTTTTCAAATTACGCATAACTTCAAACAGATCCCCCACTTCCTGGGGCGTGAGAACAGCCGTGGGTTCATCCAAAATTAAAATATCGGCGCCGCGCATAAGAGCCTTTAAAATCTCTACCCGCTGCTGCATCCCTACGGAAATATTCATAATCCGGGCCTTGGGATCAATGCGCAGTCCGTATTCTTGCGAGGCCTTTTCCACTTTTTTAAGGGCCGCTTCCTGATCCATGAAAATGCCGTTTTTCTTAGGCTCGGTGCCTAAGACCAAATTCTCGAGGACCGTAAATTGGGGAATCAGCATAAAGTGCTGGTGCACCATGCCGATCCCAAGGCTTAAAGCATCGTTAGGCTCTCTAATTACCTGCTGTTTGCCCTGTACTTTAATCGTCCCCGCATCTGCCCGGTACAGCCCGTAGAGGATTTTCATCAAGGTACTCTTGCCTGCCCCGTTTTCACCGAGGAGGGCTCGGATTTCACCCTGCTTCAAAGTAAAGTCGACCCTATCGTTAGCCAAAACCCCGGGGAACTGCTTGCTGATGCCCTTCATTTCTAAAACACAGCTTTGGCGGGATGCGGTCATGAGTAATCCCCCTTCGATTTTAGCGCCGGGAAATAAATCCCGGCGCTAAAATTATTTATCCTTGCTATCAATCCCTTATTTCTTATCGAAAGCGCCGTAGACTTCAGCGACGAATTCGGAAACGATCAATTCACCGGAGGCGATCTTTTGCGCCCACTCTAAAGCAGCTGCAGTTGCTTCCTCCGAAGCGTTGTTGGATTCAGCCGGCGCCAGCCCCACACCTGCTTCAGCCAGCCCTAAAAAAACTGTCCGGCCTTTAAAGTCCGGTTCCAGCATCATTAAAGTACCTTCGAAGACACCGACGTCCACTCTTTTAATCATGGAGTTTAAAACCGCATCAGGCGCTACATGGTGCTGATCGGAGTCGACGCCGATAGCCCAAATGCCCTGTTCTTCCGCGGACTCAATCACACCCAGGCCGGTGGCGCCGGCAGCGTGGAAAATAACATCGGCGCCGAACCTGGCCATGGAATCAGCGGCAGCTTTGCCCCTGGCCGGATCATCAAAAGCCCCGGTGTAGTTGGTTAGAATATTCAGCTCCGGGTTGACGCTCCAGACCCCGGCTTTATAGCCTGCTTCAAATCTCTCAATTACAGGCAGTTCAATTCCGCCTACAAAGCCTACCACATTTGATTCCGTGGTCATGGCAGCTAAAACGCCCATTAAGAAAGAACCTTCATGTTCTTTAAAGAGTACGCCCATCACATTTTGAAGTGTCCCAGCATATTCTTCGTCCTCAAAGCCGCTGTCAATAATGCCGAACATAGTATCTGGGTATTGGACAGCAGTTTTGCGGACGGCGTCCTCCAGCAAAAAGCCGATGGACCAGATCACATCATAGCCTTCCCGGGCCAGCATGGAAAGGTTGGGCTCGTAGTCCGAAGGTGTCCTGGATTCCACATACCTGGTGTGAGCGCCCATTTCATCCTTGAGCTTCATTAGGCCAACGTAAGCTGCATCGTTAAAGGACTGGTCCCCTAAACCGCCCACGTCAAAAACAATGGCCACCCTAATCTGCTCTTCATCGGCAGCCAAACCCACTGCGGATAGGGCTGCAACCAATCCCAAAACCGCCACAAGCAGCCTGAAACGCCTTAGATATTTCATTCGATGATCCCCCTTTTTTTATTTTATCTCGGTGATCCAAATCGTTGCATATATTCCCTACCGTGAAAAGGTTTCCTGCCTTTTGAAAATTTAAAGATCTAAGGAAAGGCGGTAAAAATTGGCTTAATCAGCCCTTAACCACGGCCACGGTCTGCAGCCTGAGTACGGGACGGGCCAAATCTTCCTGATAGGCCATGACCTCGTCAATGTTTTTATAAGCTTTGTAGTATTCTTCCGCCGTATCGCCCCGGCGCCTTTTGCCTAAGACGATGCCTTTCTTTTTGAAATCGGCCATTACTTCATCCAAGGTAAATTCCCGGACAGCCTGTTTGCGCCCGAGCACGCGCCCCGCGCCGTGGCTGGCGGAATTAAATGCCCTGGGGTTGCCTAAACCTTCCACTATATAGGAGTAGGAACCCATGGCCCCGGGAATAATGGCTAACTCGCCGCGCTCGGCCCTGATGGCGCCTTTGCGGTGCACCCACACTTTTTTGCCGAAATGCTCCTCTAAAGCCGCATAATTATGGTGGGCATTAACCCCCATTTGAACTGCGATCTCTTTTACTCCGGCATAGCTCTGCAGGGAATCAAAGACAATTTTACTAACCCGATCCATAATTAAGCGCCGGTTTTCCCGAGCAAACTTAAGAGCAAACTGCATCCATTGGATATAACCTTGGGCTTCCGGCTGATCCAAGGGCAGGTAAGCCAGTTCGTGGGCCGGGGGCACGGCGGAGCCCATTTTCTTGTTAAGCTGCTTGGCCAGGCGGTTAAAATAATTGGCTGTTTTAAAACCAAAATTACGGGATCCGGTATGGACCATAATCCCTAAACGCCCCTGATCGTCCTCCTGCAGCTCAATAAAATGATTGCCGCCCCCTAAGGTGCCAATCTGGTAATAGGCTTCTTCGATTTTAGGCAAATCGCCCCGGCCGTAGTGGTAAAGTCCTTTTTCCTCAAACTCATCCAAAAACCGGGATTTTTGAGGCCGGCGGTGATGGGCAAACCCTTGAGGCACTTCCCGCATAATTTGGCCCACCATCTGCTGGGCTAAACTGCCGTTGGGGGTTTCCACCTCCCGCAGCAGCCGCGCGGGAACATCGGTGTGGATAAAGCCCATTCCGCAGCCGATATCTACTCCCACCGCATTGGGAACAATGGCATCTTCGGCGGCCATTACCCCCCCTATAGGCATACCGTAACCGACGTGTGTGTCGGGCATTAGAGCAATATGCTTAAAGGCAAAAGGAAGGTTGGCCAGATTATAAGCCTGGCGCAGGCAGTCTTGATCCAACTCTTCCACACTAGGCAGCCAAACCTTAATTGGCACTAATTGTTTCTCTCGATCAAAAAGGACAAACATTGACTACCTCCTTGCGGTACTATTTCTTTTTCCCCAGCCGAATGCAGCCGGCCCAGCCGGCTTTTCCTCAACTCGGGAACACTTCACCCCTTACTCTACTATAGATAGAGGGGGGATCGCAAATTACCGTCTTGTGAGAATGAAAGTAATCAGGTAGAATGAAAATTGATGAGCGGAAGGAGGCGCCCCATGATTCACCCCGAGTTTGTGCTTAGAGTCGGCTTTTTTCTAGGTGCTGTCGCTATTATTACCTTCTTTTACCGGCGGATGCTCGGCAAGGCCCTCCAAGGACTGCGCCGGCGCCAACCCCGCCTGCTGCTGTTTTCCCTTTCCTTGGCCTTGGCTTTAGCCACCCTGCTGCTTTTATCTTTGATTTATGTCTACCACGGTTTTGGTTACCAACCCGATATTTACCGCACCGGCAACCGCGCTTCCGGGAAAGTCGCCCTTACTTTCGACGACGGCCCCAGCCCGGAGTTTACCGAGCCCATCTTGGACATTTTAAAACACTACAATGTCCCCGCAACTTTCTTTATGGTGGGAAGCCATGCTGAGAAATATCCGGAAATTGCGGCCAGAATCGGAGCGGAAGGCCATGAAATCGGCAGCCACACCCAAAGCCACCGCAATATACCCACTCTATCCACAGTAGAACTTCATAAAGAGTTGGTGGAAGCCGCCGCCGTTATTACTGAAGTCACAGGCATTTACCCCGCTTACGTCCGGCCCCCCCGGGGCATGTACGATGACCGTTTCCGCCGCCTGGCCAAGCTTTTGGGCCAAGAAATTGTCCTCTGGTCCATTTCTGCCCGGGATTGGCGCTACGGGGTCAGCGCCGACTATATTATCCGCTTCGTGGAACGTAAAGTGCGCGGCGGCGACATTATCCTGCTCCATGACAGCGGGGCTCTTTTAAGTAATGAAGGAGGCGACCGCCGGGCTACGGTCCTGGCCCTGCCTGAGGTGATCGAAACCATTTGGGCCAAAGGTTTGGAGATCGTCCCTTTAAGCGAACTGCTGGATGATGCCCCCATGGAACCTTTCCCGGAAGTAGATCGGCCTGAATAGGAGGTTGTTTTAGTGTTGGTAACCCCCGGAACAAAAGCCCAGTCCCGCTCCATCGCTAGGATCTACCAAGAAGCCTTCCCCGCCAGCATCCGGCATTTTTTTGGCCCCAGGGGCGACAAGGATCTCTTGGATTTTTTAGAACTGAGCTTTAGCCTGGTTTTCTTTTGGGGAGGGAAAGTACTCTTAGCTCACACCGAGGAAGGGGAAATCAGCGGTTACTGCCTCTATAATCCGGCCCGGGGGGGCAGGAAAGATTTTAAAAATTTAGGGCGGGCGGGATTCCTGCTTTTAAGCAAAGTCAGACTAAGGGAAATTGCCCTTTTAACCCGAAACCAAATTTTAAAGCTGTTAAAAACAAAAAAAAGCCGGCCTGCGCCGAAAAAAACCGCCAGCATTATCTCCATTGCCGTAGCGCCCCAATTTCAAGGCCGGGGCATTGGAACCCTACTATTAGGCCGAGCTCTTCAAGAGCTTTCCTCCCAGTGGGTGCTCTTGAATGTACGCTCTGAGAATTCCCCGGCCCGCCGTCTTTACAGGCAGGCCGGATTCACTCCTTACGGCAGCACTGAAGATCTGCTGGGCTCTTGGGTCATGCTAAAAAAACCCCCCCGCTAGCTTCCTTCCGGGCCGTGCCGGCCCCGGCGGCGCAGGTTTTCCAGCTTGGCGCCGATCCGCTCTTGGATTTCTTTAGTTTTTTCTTCATCCAACTCGGCTTGGATAAGCCTGCCCCGGGAAAGGCGCACTAAAAGCCAAAGGCCTTCCCTGCTTCCCCGGGGTAAATCGTGGAGGGGGCAGAGAAACTGCTTTTGCTCCTCCCCTACTAAAAGAACTGCGGTTATCCCATCCACAACACGATCGATCACAGCTGATTGCAAATAGATCATCCTCCCACATAGGCTATGCCTTGTTTTTTGATCTCCTCGATTCGAACGGGCCCCAGGCCCGGAATCCGTTTTAAATCATCTAAGCTGCGAAAAGGGCTGGCCGCCCTCATTTTAATTATTTCCTCGGCCCTTGCCGGGCCGATATGGACAATTTTTTGCAGTTCTTCCCATCCCGCGCTGTTAAGATCCACCCTATTTAGTACTAAGGGCTGCTCAGTTAGGCTAAAATCCCCCCAGTAGCTGTTGCCGTCAGTAAAAACTGTGATTGTTCCCAGGGAGTCCGTGCCGTAAAGAGGGATCCCCAAACCCAGAAATCTTTCCACAACTTCTTGGTGGGGATGCCCGAAAATGTTGCCCTTTCCCGCGGAATAGACGGCTAAATCGGGATCCACAGCTATTAAAAACTCTACATTAGAGGAAGTCCCGGAACCGTGATGAGCGACCTGCAGAATTTGGGCCCGGAGGGGCAGGCCGGCAGCTAGAATTTCTTTTTCCGTTTTTTGTTCAATGTCAGCGGTAAAAAGAAAAGCCACTCGGCCGTAAACAGCCCGCAGCACCAGGCAGTTTTCGTGCAGGGAAGTTTTCAGCGGTTCCTCGGGATTTAAGATCTCTAAGGATAAATCTCCAAAATGAATAACCTCGCCCCGCCGGGGCTGGTAATAACCGGCGGAGGATGCCTCCAGCGTATCTAAAACCTTTTCAAAAAGGGCCGTAGTGTGCACAGATCCGCACATCCAGACCTCCTTCACGGGAAAAGTGTCTAAAACTTGGCAGGCCTGCCCCAGATGATCGGCATGGGGGTGGGTTAAAACCAAAAGATCGATTTTTTCCACCCCCAAATCCCGCAGCTTGGGCAAAAGATCATCCCGCCCTTGATCGCCTGTATCGATTAAAATCGTGAAATCAGGGCCTTGGAGAAGCGTGCCTTCCGCTTGGCCCAAGTCTAAGAAGGAAACCCGCAGCCCGGCTTGGGCCCAGGCGCCGGCCAAAAAAAGGGCAATCAAAATAATTGCAGTCAAAAGCCTAATTCTGGCTTTAGGCATAAAATCCCTCCTATTTTATAGCACTCAGCGAATCAATTCGCTTAAAAAAGCGGCGATCAAAGGGGCAGCCGTTTGGCCCCCGATACCCCCTTCTTCCACCAGGAGGGCAAAAGCCAGGTTTAAGCCTGAGGGCAGCTGGGTATGCCCGGCAAACCAAGCATGCACACCTCCCCCCACTGCTTCCGCTGTACCGGTTTTACCGTAGATCTCCAACCCCGGGACCCGGGCTTGGGTCCCCGTCCCGCTTAAAACCGCATCCCGCAGCATGGCATTGATTACCGCCGCGGTTTCCGGTTTTATAACCACTTTTTCCTCCCCTAATTCTTCCTGCTCCCAAAGATGGAGAGGGGCCAGACGGCCCTGATTGGCAAAAACACTGAAAACCTGGGCTAAATGCAGAGGGGTCAAAAGCACTTGATCCTGTCCAACAGCTGACCAGGCCAAGCCCACTTTACTCCGGCCGGGGCTGCCTAGTTGGCCTTCCCGCATAGCTAGGCCCAAAGGCCAGCTTTGATCGAGGTTCCAGCGCCGGAAATATTCTTCCAGCAAGGGCGCGCCTAAATCCAAACCAACTTGGGCCCAGGTGGTGTTGATTGATTGGACCAAAGCAGTATGGAGAGTATGCTCCCCGAAAACCTCCTCTTGAAAATTGCGGATAATATTGCCTTCCACCCGCAGCCGGCCTGTATCTGTAAAGACGCTGCCGGCCTCATACAAACCTTGATCAAGGGCCGCCGCGGCAGTAACTACTTTAAAAACCGATCCCGGCGGGTATAAGCCCTGCAGGGCCCGGTTAAAAAGGGGTTTTTTCAAATCAGTGCTCAATTCCTGCCAGCGCCGGGAGCCAATCCCCAAGGAAAACTCGTTAGGATCGAAGCTGGGCGCAGAGGCCAATGCCAAAACAGCGCCGCTGTCCGCTTCTAAAACCGCTAGAGCCCCCATCCGCCCCTCCAAGATCTTAAAAGCCAGATCCTGCATTTTTCCATCTATGGTTAAATTAAGATCTGCTCCTAATCGGACGGGTTTTTCGCTGATTAAAACCCGCTCCCCGCCGCTGGGCTGAGCATAAAAGCGATACCCGGGCCGGCCGCGCAAGAAATCATCGCGGCTGGCTTCCAAACCGCTGCGGCCCACCGCTTCACCGCTTTGATAATCGCGCTGGGGATAGGCTTCCATTAACTCCCCGGTTACCTCTCCTAAATAACCGGTGAGGTGAGCGCAGGAATCTGCAAAAGGGTAGGCCCGGGAAGTTTCCCGCCTAAAAAAGATACCGGGGATGGGCCTTAACAGCGATTCCACCTCTAAATATTCTTCTTCTGCCAGTTTCACCAAGGGCAAAAACCAGTGGCCTTGAATATCGGTGCGTTCGTATTGACCCCGCACATAATCGGGATCTAAACCCAATTCCTGCTGCAAGGCTTGCAGCAGCCTTTCCGGATCACTGATTCGATCGGGCTGGACCCCAACTGCAACCGCGCTGCCCTCCCCGGCCAAGAGATTGCCGTTTCTATCTCTAATTTCTGCCCGGCGCGGCTCCAGCCTGCTTAACTCGTAAGAGGCCTCTACCCCAGATGCGGGCAGGGACAGGTTATCCTTCCAGACAATCCGCCAAGGGGCAAAAATGCTGCTGCGTTTTAAAACTAGTTCCGTCTCAATTTCCAAAGGAGGGAAATGGCGGCTGTGATAAGCCAGAGCCAGGTCAAAAACAGCCTCTTGGCTGCCGCGGGACTGTGGGGAAAGATTTGCCAATTTGATTTCGGAAAGCATAAAACTATCGCCGAAACGGCGAAAAGCCTCCCTCAATTGGGCCGCATCGGGGTGGGCTTGATCTTCCCCGAAATGTT
>JAAYRS010000030.1 GCA_012518645.1 Bacillota bacterium | reverse complement strand
AATTCTTTTGATTTTCACAGTAAAGCACCCTTTCTCGGTTGCACCAAAAAGATTTGCAATCCGGCCTGTTTAGGCTGATCAAGAAATTGGGCATGTTGAACCGTGTCTCCAACCACAAAGATAAACACTTGATGGCCCCGGCGCACCAAAGACCAGGCTTTTTCCATAATTTCGGAACTATCTTTAGGAACTATCCAAAAAAGTAGAGTACCAAATTCGTATTGTCCGCTTTGGGAAAAAAGAAGCGTTTGAAAATCCAATTCGGATTGGGTTTGAATGCCAGCTAAAATAGTTAATAATTGGGTTAACTGGGCCACACCCCGCCGGGGGGCCACTTGCAGACCCGATCCGCGCCGCTGCAAATCAATTCTTTCTTGGGCCAAGTGACGCGTAAGCACCCCGTTGGCCGTTAAGCCGCAGGCGGCTCCAGTCAAAAGTAAATGATTAGCCAAGGAAGCTGCCGTATTCACAGCCAATTCTGTTTGCACATAATAACGTCCTACCTCGTAATCCCGTTCATCGAAATTTAAGCAAATAAGGCAGGTGATCTTCACTGTATGATCAAACTGCTTCACCTGAAGGGAGTTTGTGCGGGCAGTAGCCGGCCAATGTAAGGTCCGCAGAGGATCGCCGGCCTGATAAGGGCGCACTCCCGCTAATCTTGTAGGGTCGGGATAGATCCGCTGTAAAGCCTGGAAATTACCAAAAGCCAAACGGGAAGGGAGGTTCAACTCCCCCAACTGTAAAATTTGGGGGTAAACCACCACCATCTGAGATTGGTGACTTAAAAATCGTTGAGTTGTAATTCCAAAGAAATCCCCTACAAAAAGCTCAATGGGACCTAACAAAAAGACGCCCCGCTGGCGTGCAGTAAGTTGAAAAGCAACGCGCTTCACGGAACGCCCAGTTAAAGAAAACACCCTCTTTTTCGGCTGGGTGCCTACTAAACCCTGGGGAATGCCATCCATCCCGGAAAGCCAGGCAAAGGGAAACCAGGACTTATTTTCCACTTCCCAATAGACCTTTTGCTGTTCCCCTGGAAATAGGTATAATTGAGAAGCCAGCCGCCTAACCACAATTCCCTTGGCAATTCGCTCCTGGAAGTAGCGCCACCCAAAAAACAAGAATACAACTACATAAGCTAAGCTGTACGCCGGCTTTGTTTCAAATAAAAACGCGGTAATCACTGCCAACAACGATAAAAATCGCCACAAGCCCAAAACGAAAGACCCCCTCGTTATATCTTTCGTTTCGCCGCCGCCAAATCCTGTTGATTTTTGCCTTTATTCAGTTATACTAAGGACGAGTAATAACTAAGGGGTTTTTCTCATGCAGTGGAAACTCATATCTCTACCTATCATCGCAGCTTTAATCGGTTGGGGGACCAATGTAATCGCCATAAAAATGTTATTTTGGCCCCGCCGCCCCATTAACATCCTTGGCTGGAACTTTTGGGGTGTGTTGCCTAAGCGCCAAAAAGAGTTGGCGGCCAGTATTGGTCAGGTTTTAAGCGAGGATTTACTGCCAACGGAGGATCTTCTGGAGGCTGTGAATACCCCCGAAATCCGCCAGCGAGTAACAGAACTAATCTGCGAAAACCTTGAGGAGAAAATCTCCCGGTTCGTACCCTTT
>JAAYRS010000220.1 GCA_012518645.1 Bacillota bacterium | reverse complement strand
CGCATCCCTTCGGTGTGGTGGGGGAGGAGGCCGGAATGAAGCATATCAGGATTGGTAATCACGATGTTTCCCGCGAAGCGGGGTCCCCGCGGGTATCCCCCGGCGCATCGCCGTCACAGGTATAGGTTTTAATTGCTCCCAACTTTTCACTCCAGAGCGCTAATTCGGCCACCCGGTCCCGGGCCAGTGCTTTCGTGGGGAAAAGGTAGAGTGCCCTGGCTTCTGTATTTTCCAAAAGAGTTTTCAAAACCGGAAGGTTATAACAGAGGGTTTTACCGGAAGCAGTAGGAGTAACGACTACAATATTCTTGTCTGCCTCCACTTCCCGCAGGGAATGGGCCTGGTGGCTATAAAGCCGATTGATTCCCTTAGCCTTCAGTAACTTCCTAAGCGGGGCAGGTAAAAAAGAGGGGGATGGGCTCGTAAATTCCCGGGCGGAGGGAAAGAGTGGGTCTAAAAGCCCCTGGGGGAAGTTACCCTCCCGCTTGCTAAGGACAGTATGCACTTGCACCGGCTGCCGCCTACTTTCTGTTTAAGCATAAAGAACGTTTGTTTGTCTGTCAAGAGCCTTCGGCGGCGGGGAGGAAAAATGTGGTTTGAGAGGAAGAATTACAAAAGGAAGAAAGGGAGTGCTAGACATTGCGGAAATTCGTGTTGCTTTTAATTCCGCTTCTGTTGCTTTTAAACTGCAGTAGTTCAGCCCTAGCCCAAGATAATTACGATTTTATTTTACCGGATATGTCCTACGTAATTGAAAAGGAGGCAGAGGGGGAGCTGTTTAAAACCCGACTTTACTGTAAGGATGGGGTAATTTATGTGGAGTTGGAGGACACGCTTTGGGTATTACAGCAGGAGGCTTGGGATTTGCTCCAAACTGAAATAAACTCTTACCTGGCAGAGAAGGATCCCCAAGAATTATACGAGGTACAGGAGGTAGGGGAGGAAATAATTAACTCCTGGAAGGCGACCCGTTACCGGGTTTTTTCCAAGGAAACGGGCTTGCTTTTTTCTGAATCCTGGAACAATCCCGATGTTTTCGTGCCGGTGAAGCAGATTCTTTACGATCAGGAAGGTCGCCCAATCTCTGTAGAAACCCTCTTAGAGTTTACCCTGGACCCGGATTTCCAGGATGTGGATTTCAGCGCAGCCCAACCCCTCCCTTTGGGGGGCTCGGGGGTTAGCACTATCTTAACAGCAGAGGAATTTAAAGAATTGGCCCCTTGGTACGATTGCCAACAGGTTCCTTTGCCAGGCTTTGAACTTACCAAGATCGAACAGAAGTCCCCGGCCCTGGCGGGCACTTACATCGAATTGGTCTTAACTTATAGCCGGGAGGGGGAAAACATGCGCTTGATGATCTTTGGGGAAAAAGATCGATTCTCTCAACGGCCCCGGCCATCCCAGGTTCTTCACCTGCTTCGGGTGAGAAGCGGGGATACCCAACTGAGGCCAGCAGTTAAACTGGAAAATTCCCAAGTTTTCCTCGGTTTTATGGATCCCATCGTCTTTAGCGATGGGGAAAGGTTTCTCCGCTCTGTAATATTAAAATAAGGCCCGCCAGCCTTGAGGCTGATGGGCCTTCGAAGATTATCCGATTTATTTTTTTGCTTTCTCATAACGGGCAGCCACAGCCTGCCAGTTAATTACATTAAAGAGGGCCTGGACGTAATCTGCCCGTACGTTCTGATATTTCAGGTAATAAGCGTGCTCCCAGACATCGATGCCCAAAATTGGGGTGAGTTCGCTGTCTTTAACCATGAGGGGGTTATCTTGGTTAGGAGTTGAACTCACGATAAGTTGCCCGGCGGGATCCGCGGACAGCCAGGCCCAACCGGAACCAAAAACGGTTAGGGCAGCGGTTGTCAGTTTTTCCCGCAGTTTCCCAAAATTACCGAAATCCTGGTTTATCCGGGCTTCCAGGGCTCCCTCGGGATTGGAGCCGTTGGGCCCTAAAATATCGAAATAAAGGTTGTGGTTGTAGTAGCCGCCGCCGTTATTGCGAATAGCGGTGCGCAGGGCCTGGTCTTCAATAACCGCTAGGCTGCGGAGAATTTCTTCGATGCTTTGCCCTTGCTGAGCAGGGGCCTTTTCTAAAGCGGCATTTAAATTATTAGTATAAGCCGCGTGGTGTTTGCCATAATGAATTTCCATGGTTTGCCGATCGATATGGGGCTCCAGGGCCGCAAAGTCGTAACTTAGTTGATCTTGTTTAAACAATGTAATCAGCTCCTTAGGGTCTTTTAGAATCCCCAGTAATTTGCTAGGGATTAACTTTTCTTTAGTTTACTACAAAAGAAAAGGAAATGCAAGTGATTCCCATTATCAATGTTTGCACTGAAAAAAAGCCGGGAGGTTATTAAATGGAAAAGGCAATAATTGCAGTACCTATGGGTGATCCGGCCGGTATTGGCCCGGAGATCGCGGTCAAGGCCCTTAAAGAGGAAGAACTGTATAAGAGGGCTAAGCCTTTAGTTGTAGGGGATAGGAATGTGCTAAGTCAAGCCCTGCAGTTTTGCGGGGTTAAGGCTGCAATCAATACTATCCGCGATCCGCGGGAAGGAAGATACATTCCGGGAATTTTAGATTTAATAGATTTAGCTAATGTGGAGATCAGCCGCTTAAAGATGGGAAAAATACAAGCCCTGGGCGGCCGGGCTGCTTATGAGTATATTGAAAAAGCGGTGCAGTTGGCCCTAGACAAAAAAGTTGATGCTTTGGCCACCACCCCTATTAATAAAGAATCACTGCGGGCAGCAGGGGTCCCCTACATCGGGCATACGGAGATCCTGGAGGATTTGACGAAGACTCCCAATCCTTTAACCATGTTTCAAGTTTTTGATTTACGGGTGTTTTTCCTTTCCCGCCACGTTTCTCTGCGGGAGGCCTGTGACCTGGTGGAAGAAGAGAGGGTTTATAACTTTATCCTTCGTTCTCACGATGCCCTTCGTCTTTTAGGCTTTCAGGATGCAAAAATTGCAGTGGCGGGTTTGAACCCCCACGGCGGGGAAGGAGGCCTTTTCGGCAGGGAGGAAATCGAAGAAATAAAACCGGCCATCGCTAGGGCCGTAAAAGATGGCATTGATGTCTCCGGGCCTTACCCGGCCGACTCTGTCTTTTATTTTGGGCTGCAGGGTGCCTATGATGCTGTGCTTTCCCTCTATCATGATCAAGGGCATATCGCCACGAAAATGGTTGATTTTGAGAGGACGATCTCCGTTACCAATAATCTGCCTTTTTTGCGGACCTCTGTTGATCATGGGACGGCCTTTGATATTGCCGGCAGCGGACAAGCAAGCGCGGTCAGTATGATCGAAGCTATTAAACTTGCCTCCCAATACGCTTTTCGTTTCAAGCGGGGTTAAGGCCCATATTCGATGTAATTTGGAAGGGGCCGATAAAAATCCGTACTCAAATGTTTACGGGACGGGGCCAGGCCCCGGTATTGGATTTCAACCCAGGACTTTACGGACATGCCCTCTGCGCCATCTACGCTGCGGACTTCGCCGGGAGCTAATTGGGAGTTTTTGCGGCGGATGGTCCAAGTGGGCACCTTGTTCATTTCTTCTAAATGCCACTCGACTAAGGGGGGATCGTATTGACCGTAAAGGGCAATATACAAAGTGTTGCCTTTCACCTCTGCCCAGATTAAAAGAGGATGGTCTTTGTTGTTGACCAGGCGCAGATCTTTAGACCCCCATAATAAAGTGGCGTCTCTTCCCGGGGGAACGTAAGGGACCGACATGCTGTGCGCATGACGTTCAACCACATCCAAATCAGAATAAACAGCTAGGTTGTACATGGTGGTGGCTACTTTGCAGATTCCCCCGCCTAAAGTAGCGCTAAGCTGCCCGTTTTTATAAAGAGGCCCCCGCCCGAAACCTCTGGCGGAGGTTCTGGGCCCTATGCTTTTGTTTAAAGAAAAGACAGTGTTGGGTTCAATTACCGTTCCCGCCAGATAGGCGGCGGCCAGGGCCGTATTTTGCTGTTCTTCTAAAATTGGCTGGGGTACCGTGGTGTAAAAGGCGTTGATAAAGCGCTCAGTACCTGCTCGAACCTTTATATCCCTTAAATCCAAGGGCGGGTTAGCAAACCACGGTAAATTTTCCTCCGGTACCAACCCATAAAACTGAACGGCCGCTCCGTTCCCGGCAGGAACGGCCGCAGTCCAAGCTAAGGAAGATTGGCCAAACCGGACCATGCCGTCCGAAGCCCAAAGCCGGCTGGGCAAAATCGGCGGGGAGGAGTAGATTAAAGGCTGGCTCAAGACGTGGAGGGCAAGGTAGAGCGCGAGCAGTACTAAAAAGCGGACAAGGCCTTGATCCAAATGCTTTAAGCTCAACTGATTCCCTCCTTAAAGACCGTCGATAACTGTAATAGCCTTATGAGAGGGTCTTTAGTTTTATGCAAAAGAGGCGGGGGTT
>JAAYRS010000219.1 GCA_012518645.1 Bacillota bacterium | reverse complement strand
GACCCGATCCATGTGGGCACAAAAAAGCAGGGGGGGATTATCTAATTCCCCTTCCAAAATTGCAATTAAGTTGCCGGTGTTGCCCTGGATTTTTGGGCCGCTGTCATCTTCGGTAACCTCTAGGTTTAAAGCTTGCAGTTTGCTCTTTAAAACATCGGCAATCTGCCGTTCGTTTTTGGTGGCGCTGTCGATCTGCACTAGTTCTAAAAACTCATCGACCAAGCGTTGTTGATTCACCTTCATCCCCATCAACCTCCTTTAGACCCTTTTTTCCACAAAGGGGCCTCGTTTCCTGCAAAGGATTGTGGGGGTTGTTTGGCGAAGTAGAGAGAGAATTAAGCAGGCTTCAGGAAGACGTTTGGTCAGGTTTATTTTTTTGGCCGAAAGTTGGCATTCACCTGAAGGCTGGAAATGTATAGGCTAGAAGCACGGGCTTTGGAGGAGGTAGAGACGTGAAGGAACAATTTATCTCAGTTATCCTGGATAATCGAGAAGTTAAGGTGGAAAGAGGTACTTTAATCGGTGAGCTGGCTGCTGCCCTTCCCGAAGCAGAGGGGGCTGTGATAGCCAGGGTCAATAACGAAGTTAAAGGCTACCAGTTTCCCCTAACCGAAGATTGCCGCCTTCGGTTTCTGAGCACAAATTCGTCCGATGGCATGCGTGCCTACCGGGCCAGCCTGGTCTTTTTGTTTGTCCGGGCCGCTTTAGAGGTCCTCCCCGGGTGTTCCATCCACATTATGCACGCTATCAACAACGGTTTATACGGGGAAATTGACTACATTCAGCCCGTAATTGAAAAAGATATTAAAGCAATTGAAAATAGAATGCGGGAACTGGTGGCTGCGGATATCCCCTTCCAACGCAGGACCGTCTCAGTGGAAAAGGCGCGGGAAGTATATGCCAAGCAAGGTTTCCATGATAAACTGCGCCTTTTAGAACAGTATAACGGGGATGAGGTAACTTTATATAATTTTGGCTGGTTCCACGATTACCTTTCTTCTGTAACGGTTGCCAGCACCGGCGTTTTGCAGTTTTTTAGGCTGCGCTACTATCTGCCGGGGTTCATTTTAGAATACCCGCGGCAAAATAATCCCACTCAGCTTCCGGAATACGTGGAACAGGGGAAACTGTTTAATGTCTTTTTCCAGGCTGAACAGTGGCAGGAAAACATCTCCATCCCCGATGTGGCTTCTTTAAATGATTGTATCCGGGAAGGCCGCTTCGGCGATTTAGTACGGGTTTCCGAAGCTTATCACGAAAACCAAATCAGGGATATCGCTCAACAAATATCCCGGCAGCGGGATCGCCTGCGCATTATTTTGATTGCCGGGCCGTCCAGTTCCGGAAAAACCACATTTGCCCAACGCCTCTCTGTGCAACTGCGGGTCCAGGGTCTGGCGCCGGTGGCAATTGGTTTGGATGATTATTTCGTAGATCGGAATCGGACCCCCAGGGATGAAAGCGGGAACCTGGACTTTGAAGTTTTGGAGGCTATCGATGTCGAATTATTTAATGAACACTTGACTAAGCTGATCCAGGGCGAGGAGATTGAAATACCTTCCTTTGATTTTCTAACGGGAATGCGCCGCTGGAACGGGAAGAAACTGAAGGTCCGCTCGAATCAGCCCATTATCATTGAAGGCATTCACGGCCTAAATGATCGTTTAACTGCATCTATCCCTAAAGGCCGCAAATTTAAAATTTACGTTTCGGCCTTAACTAATCTTAACTTAGACCATCATACCCGAATTTCCACAACAGACGTGCGGATGCTCAGGCGCATAATTCGGGATAATCAGTTTAGGGCCCACGATGCCCGGGCCACTATCGATCGCTGGCCTTTAGTGCGCAGGGGGGAACACAGGCATATCTTTCCTTTTCAGGAGGATGCTGATGTAATGTTTAATTCCACCCTTGTCTATGAATTAAGTGTTTTAAAGCCTTTAGCGCGCACACTTTTAGAGGATATCGGGCCCCGGGAGCCGCAATATTCTGAAGCCCGGCGCCTGTTGAGGTTTCTCAGTTACTTCGACGAGGTGACTGATTTTTATCACATCCCCTGCAATTCGATTTTACAGGAATTCATCGGTGAGTCTTGTTTTGATTAGTGGAGGCGGAAGATTGATGAAAGCTGTCTTAGTGGCCTTAAATGCAAGTTACAGCCATTCCAGTCTGGCCCTGCGTTACTTGCTGCAATATTGTAAGAAACAGTTTCCAGGCCTTCGGGGCCTGGAATTTAACATTAACCAGGACCCGGGCCTGGTTTTGGCGGAATTAGTACAAGGCAGGCCCGATTTAGTTGGATTCTCTTGCTATATTTGGAACATCGAGCTGGTCTTGCTTTTAGTTTCCAATCTTAAAAAAGTGTTGCCCCAAACCACTGTGGTTTTAGGGGGGCCGGAAGTTTCTTTTGATACGAATTATTGGTTGGAAACGTATCCGGAAATAGATTATATTATCGCCGGAGAAGGGGAGGAATCTTTTCGTCTTTTTTTAGGAGCAGAGCAGAAGGCAAAAGGAAGGATTCCGCAGAAAACCTGCAAAGAAATACCCGGGCTGGTTTACCGCCGGGACGGGCGTATTTTTGAAAACCCGATCCAACCCTTGGATTTAGAGCAAATCCCCCCGATCTACGCCGGAGATCTAAGCGCTTTAAAAAACAAGATCGTTTACTATGAAACCACGAGAGGCTGCCCTTTTCGCTGTGCCTATTGTTTGTCTTCTGTCCTGGGCGGGGTCCGGAAATTCCCCGAAGAGCGCTGCTTGGAAGAACTGCGGCGCCTAGCCGGGTTAGGATTAGAGCAGATCCGTTTTGTGGATCGCACTTTTAATTACGATCCGCTTAGGGCCTATGATTTACTGCAGTTTATGATTTCGCTGGAAACTGAAACCCGTTTTCAGCTGGAAGTAAGCGGCGATATCCTGACCGATCGCGTTTTAGGACTTTTGACCCAGGCACCCGAAAATAGGTTTCAGTTCGAAATCGGGGTCCAATCTACAAACGAAGCCACTTTAGAAGCAGTTTCCCGCCGTTGCGATTTAAAGCGCCTCCAGGAAGTGGTAAGATTTTTAAAAACTCAAACTAAAGTCCGGGTCTTGTTAGATCTTATTGCGGGTCTGCCTTATGAAGGGTTTTGGCGTTTTGGCGAATCCTTTGACTATGTTTATAATTTAAAGCCCGATCGAATTCACTTGGGATTCTTAAAACTGCTGCGGGGTTCCCGTTTACGCCAAGAAGCGGAAAGCTTTGGTTGTATTTATGCCAAGCAGGCTCCCTACGAGGTACTGTCCACTGCCGATTTATCCTTCGCCGAAATAAGGCGTCTCAAGATTATTGAAGATTTGACGTCAAAATATGCTAACCGCCGTTTCGCCCGTTCTTTAGAGTATCTTTTAAGAGGCGGTCAGTCACCGTTTCATTTTTTCAACCTTTTTGGGGAAAAGTGGGAAGCGGCGGGATATCACTGGTACAATCATTCTTTAAACAGGCTTTATGAGATTCTGGCCGACTTTTTCAGCGAGGAAAACCCGGATTTGCAGTCATGGTTAAAATTTGATTACCGGGCTAACGAACCCCGGCGGGGCCTCCCTCAGTGGATGGGCCCTGCATCCCATCGCCGCGCGGAAAACGATTTAATCAGATCAGGGCAGGTTTTCCGGTTTGTCCCGGAATTGGAATCGCTCGGGCCGCGGGAGATTGGGCGCAGAATTTTCGTCGAAGAATTTTCCTGGCGGAAAGGGAAGGAAACCATCCTCTTTTATTTCCCGCCCGGACGCAAAACTGCCCTAACTTTTCCTCTGCCCTAAGCTAAAGGTAATTGGTTTACAATGGGATCTAAAGCTGCTAAATCAGAGGCATTTACTTCCCGGAGGGAGCGTTAGCCCAAGGCCCGGATTTTTAAACCCACAATTAAGCCCACGGTTTTTTCTGCACACCTCAAGCGAAGGTGTTTTACTGCTCTGCTGAGGCCTATATGGTCGGCAGGCCAAAATTGCCCTCTAATGATAGGGCGGCACTAATGGCAGCAGCTTGGCATCCTTCTAAAGCTAAATAATTCACTTGGGCTGCAAGGCAGAGATCGGTTTCTTTTTCTAAATTATCGGTAAACGAGAATTTTACTCCTGCGGGGATGCCTGGTGCCCAGCCGGCACTTGTCCCTTAGCCTATTTGGATTTCCAAGGCATTGCCTTGTTCCAAAATCTCGCGATTTCTGGTCAGGGGCAGGCGGGATAATCAAGGCCCTTTCTAACAGCTGTTCCGTTGGAGGCCGCTTCGGCGCGCCGCTGAACAAAATTCTCCCAAATTTGCTAAATAGGGTTCGGTCATTATAGATTTTAAGCCGGGCGGCTGCTCACGGAGAGGGTCAAACCGGTTGCTGTTCGCCCTCCCGGGAAATCGAGGGCGCCGGCGAATGCTTTAGATGTAGTTGTAGCCATCGGGCCGTCTCCTTGTTTGTAAGCTAAAAAGGATTGCCTGTTTAGTTGTCGTATATTACTAATAGATAGTGGAAAGATGAGGGCATTTCTAGCACATCATGGCGGGGATCAGCTTATACCTATTTTAATAATAAAAGTTCCTTTCCGAACTGGGCAGGGGAAAAATAATGGCTGGGGGTGAGGTTTTGAGGCGGGCTGTTTGTCTTTTGGTTTTATTTAGCTTTGTTTTTTTCCCCAGCCAAGCTCTGGGCTTTGCCTTTCAGGATCCTACCGGTCTGTATTCCACGGTTATCCCCGACCAATGGGTTTTTCAAGCACATTTGAGCTCCGATTCTCTAGTAGTCTTTTATGGAGCCGGGGAACAATCCCTTTTGTATTTCGAGCAGTTAGATTTAGTTGAAGATCAAGATGCTTTAGCCTTTGGTCAGCGTTCTTTGGAACTTTTCGCCCAAGAAGGAGGCCTTAGCGCCTATCAGTTGGAGGAACCTCTTTCTGCTTTGGATTTAGCCGGTGTAGAAGCCGCCTCCTGCCTGTATAGTTATGAAAGCGAAGGAAAGATACGGCTTTGGGAGTACCGAATTTTCGTTGTTCTACCGGGGGAAAGGGGATTTTCCCTAGCCCTGGGTGATGCGGAAGAAACCTTTTTTGAGAATAGAGCTGTTCTAGAACAGGTCCTGGAGAATTGGCGGTGGTTGTTTTGAGATTTAGCACCTTTAAGAAATGGCCGGCGCTGCTTGTTCTTTTGTTGTTATTGGTAAGCCTCGGTGCTGAACCCATCTTTGCTGCCCCTACTTTGGCGGAGCAATTTGAAAAATCGTTAGGGCGGGGGGCCGCACCGGATGTAATTAAACAATACGGAGGGGAATACATACTGCCCTTGCCGGAAAGATTGTGGCTGGAAGAAATTTTCCGGCGTTTAGAAGCTGTAACGGAGCGTTCCGAAATCGAATATACTCTAACGGTCTTGGATTCCCAGCAGTGGAATGCTTTTTCTCTGCCCGGAGGTTATATTTTTATTACCAAGGGCCTTTTAAAATCAATTGGCGGCGATGAGACCAAAGCAGCCGCCGTGTTGGGTCACGAAATAGCCCATGTGGAGAAGAAACACGGAGTTAACGCGGTCTTGCGCCAAATGGGCCTGACAGTACTGTTGGAAGTAGGGGTGTTTTGGCTTGATCTGCTTTCCGCCGATGTTTTAAGGGTGGCGAGTGCAACTCTGCTTCAACTTTTGCAGCTCGGCTGGGGCCGCGAGGCCGAATTTGAGGCGGATGCTTTGGGCCAGGACTTAGCGGTAAAAGCCGGTTTTGATGCCATTGGCCCTGTTTTGCTGTTGACCGATTTCTTGGAGGCAGAGGATGAAGATTTGCCCCTGGGTGTTTTCCGAACCCATCCCAACACGGATAAACGCCGGGAGAGGCTGGTTTCCCGGCTCAGTTCCTTTTGGCCTGAGCCTAGCTTGGTTTGGGAAAGAAGCAGTTTAGAATCGAAAAATATTAGAAGGAATTCTGAAGATGCTGGGCGAAGTGATCCCCGAAATAGATTTAGGGTTGAATTTGCGCAGCGGGGCTTAAGGATAGAAGACACCCAACAGGGCAGATTTCTGCAGTGGCTTGCTGATTATCAAATCCACGATTTTCGCTGGTCCCCGCAAGGCAGCTATTTAGCCGTGGTGGCCGAGCAAAATTACCAGCGGGTCTTGCTGGTTCTGGATCGGCAGGGCCGCTTGCTTAAAAAATCATCTTCCCTGTCTGAATTCGGGCAGTTGGAAGAGTTCTGCTGGTCCCCGCGGGAAAAAATGCTGGCTCTGGGCTTTGCCGCTGATCAGGGATCCAGTGTGGTCGTTACTTATCTTCAGGCAGATGTCTATTTTAAGGTTAGTGGACAAGAAGGGCGGCACCCCGTCTGGACCGAGGAGGGTCTCGGCTTTGCCCGCCGGGACGGCTGGTACCGTCTTCTACCGCCGGAGGTTATTCCGGTTTTAATACCCAATCCTGTCCCCCTTGTCCTGCAGCGGAAAAAGTCTCTTCTGCCCACATTGATCCGGGAAGGAGATTCTATCCGGCTAACACGGCCTGCTTTAAGCCTGCCCTAAAACTTCGATTGGGATGAGGAGGGTTTTGGGATGAAACTATTGGTGACTTGGGATATCTTGGAAGGCCCTGATTTAGAACAGATCAAGGTTGAGACCGGTGCGGAATTGCTGTTTGCCGGCAGTAAAGAAGAGGAACTCCGCTGGGCAGACCAGGCCGAAGTTATTTTCGGCCCAGCATCAGCGGATCTTCTCCGGCGGGCTAGAAAGTGCCGCTGGCTGCAAATCCCGTTTGCGGGAGCGGAAAGGGTTTTAGCCGCCGGCTGGGGTAATCCCAAGATGATCTTAACTAACAGCAGCGGAGTGTTTGGACCTCCCATCGGAGAACACGTTGTTGGGTTAATCCTGGCTTTTAACCGCGGATTGCACTTGGCTCGGGATGCCCAAAACGAGGCTGTTTGGCAGCAGGATTTCCCTTACCCTTACCGGGAATTAACAGGTTCTACCGTAGGAATTTTGGGCTATGGCGATTTAGGCAGTCAAATTGCTAAACGTCTAGGCGGGTTTGGCTGCCGGATTATTGGTTTTCGCCGCCAAGTGCGGGGGAATGAGCCTTATGCAAATCGTATCTATGCCCTGGATATTTTGGAGGACTTCCTGGGGCAAATGGACTATCTCGTAGCGGCCCTGCCCGAGACGGAAAAGACGATAGGTTTTTTGAATGAAAAGCGGATGCGGCGCCTGCCTTCAAATTCGATAATTATCAATGTGGGGCGGGGCAGCTTGATTCCGGAAAAAGATTTGGTTTCGGCTTTGAAGAAGGGATGGATAGCGGGGGCGGCCCTAGATGTGACTGATCCGGAGCCATTACCGCCAAGCAGTCCTCTTTGGCGGATGAGCAATGTGATCATCACCCCTCATAATAGTGGTTTAACGCCGTTTTACAAAAAACGGGCTTTAGAGATATTTTTTGAAAACTGGCGCCACTTCAGGGAAAAAGGTGTTCCCGGGAGAAATGTAGTGGACCCGGCTCAGGGTTACTGAACAAGATTGCTGCAAAAGAAAACCGCCCCTTAAGAGGCGGAAGTTTCTTTAGAATCTGATTTGCTGTCGTTAACATAGAAACCAGGTCCTTTAAAAATGATGCCGACATTTTTACTGATTCGACGCTGGACTTGGCCGCCGCAAGTTGGACAATTAGTAATAGGGCAATCTTTCATACTTTGTTCTAATTCAAAGCGGCCGCATTTTGGACAGTTGTATTCATAGATTGGCATGTGGCAACCCTCCCTTCAAGCATCTAGAGTATATTCTACAACTTGTTGAATCTTAAAGCAAATAGGTTTATGTTCAACAAAGAGCGAGGAGCAGTTTTTTATGAAAAGTTGCGGAAAGATATCTGTTTCGGTAGTGGTTTTAATCCATTTCTTAATATTATTCCTCCTTTCCGGCATAGGGGGGGCGGAAGGGGCACCTAAAAAAATTTCCTTAGATTTGTCTCCCCGGCCGGAACCGGAAACAGGGGAGCGCGCGGAAACTTTGGAGGAAAAATATCAGGAAGCATTGGATGAAATCGAAATTTCAGAGGAAGCGGCTTACGTCGTGGAAAATATTAAAAACGCCCTTACTGAACTGCAGGATTTAGAGGCGGATGTTTATAAAGTTGAACAGAGGGGGACCCGCTCCGAAGAGGCCCGCGGGAAACTGATGGTTAACTTTGCCCAACGTTTAGTAGCCCGCCTGGAGATGCAGGCACCCAGTGCTCTACGGGGGCAGATAATTGTAATGGACGAAGAAAAGGCAGAAGCCCACATCTATATGCCGGTTAATAATCAAATTAACGTTTTGAGCTTAAAGGATATGGGTGAGGAAGCCTTATCTTCTTTAAATGAGATGATCGATCTGGCAACTTTATTTGATTTTTCCCGCTATCAAGTTTCGCTTTTGTCAAGTTCCAAGAAGGATGGGGTCAACGAATATCTGCTGTACGTGTCCGGTTTCGAAGATCAAACGCAGGAAGTCCTAGTCAGGGATGATACCTGGATCCCTTGCGAAATCCTGGTCTTTAAGGATGGCCAACTAACGGGAAAATTGGAATTAAAAAATGTTGTTTTAAATCAGCTGCTTGATTTGGAAACGATACGCGATCTGCCTGATGTTAAAAAATTCCATTTATAAAGGGGAGGTTGACCTTGCGCGGGCGTCCCGGCTTAGTGGGTGTTCTTATTTTAATAATCTTGGCCAAGGGGAGTTTTCTTTGGCGAGCCGCGGCCTTTGAAGCGGAAGATCTGCTTTTTGGCTACGGTACCAAAGGGTGGCAGGCAGGGCTTGGCCTCAGCCAAGAAAACATTAAACCCCTGGGTTTTTTTGGCTACGAAAAAACCGGGATCGCCGGTTTTCTTTCCCACAGCAACGATGAAGATGAATTATCCAGCTGGTTTAGCGGTCATAAACAAGTTTATTTAGGGAATGTCGGCTATACCTTGGAATTATTTGTCGCCAATATCCAGCGCCCCATTTTATCCACTTTCCTTAACGATGTTAATCCCCATGTCGGTGCTTATGGTGAATATAACCGCAGCCATGGTGAATTCGGGCATGGTCTCAGCGGCCAAGCCCTGCTGTTTTTGAGCGAAAGCGGTGAAGTTGAGTATAGTGTTAGCCCTTTTATCCAGCTTTCGAAAACAGGTACTTGGCGTTTTTCCGCTTCCTTGGGAAGTACTTTGGGTTTTGGCATCTCGTATTTAGAACCCTCAGAAAGCTTGAAGTTGGATGCGTCCTTTACGGGTGATCAAAAATTGCGCATCCACGCCTTGATTTCCCTGCCCGATCTGCCCTTATCCCTTGGCGCGGGTTGGAGTGATCAAAAAATGCAGGGATTTATCCGCTACTATTTTTAAGCTCGACCTAAAGGGAGGGCAGGCTTATGCATGTTGTCTTGGTTGAACCTGAGATACCTGCTAACACCGGCAATATCGGCAGGCTCTGTTTAGCGACCGGATCTACCCTGCATCTAATTCGCCCCTTGGGTTTTTTTCTTTCCGGGCCCAAGTTGAAACGGGCCGGGCTGGATTATTGGGATCAAGTCGATCTGCGCTTGTACGACTGCGTGGATGATTTTCTCGCCGATAAGGATTTGGAACGTATTTTCTTAGTGGAAACGGGAGGAAAACGCCTTTACTCCCAGGTTCGCTACCAAGCGCAGGATTATTTAGTTTTTGGCAGTGAAACTCGGGGGCTTCCCACAGACCTTCTGGAGCGTTTAGAGCAAAATGTAATTACTTTACCCCAACTTAAAGTGCGTTCCTTAAATTTAGCAAATACTGTCTCTGTTGTAGTTTACGAAGCTTGGCGCCAGTTAGGCTTTTTTGTGTGAAAAATTTATTTTAGGCAGGATTAGCAGCTTAGAACACGAATATTATGTCGGCATATTGATTTAAGATCCAAAATAGTGAGGTGATGAAAGCAATGCAGCGAATCGGATCATTTTTCGGCGGGATTTATCCCCCGGGATTCAAAGATAGAACTTCCGCCGGTCCGTTAGAAAATTTACCTGCACCCGAAACAGTGGTGGTTCCCCTCTGGCAGTATGGAGATCAGGAGGCAACTCCTGTTGTGGCCAAAGGGGATCATGTTTTGAAAGGGCAGGTGTTGGGGAAAGGCAGCTCCAGATTGATTACCCCCGTTCATTCTCCTGTTTCGGGAGAGGTTACCGCTGTCGAACCCAGAATTCACGCTTGCGGGGATAAAATGCTTTCCGTTGTTATCGAAAACGATGGATTAGAGAATTGGGTTGAAAAGGAAAGCCATCCCGACCCTATCGGCCTTGATCCCGGTGCTATCCGGGATAAAATCTACGCCGGGGGGGTAGTGGGGATGGGCGGCGCCGGCTTTAGCACGGCCATAAAACTGGATCCCCCGGAAGGCGCTGTGATCGATTATTTAATAATTAATGGTTGTGAATGTGAGCCCTATTTGACCAATGATTACCGCCTAATGATGGAATTCGGGGATGATCTAATCCTGGGGGCGAAGTTGATGGCCAAGGCGTGCCGGGCCCGGCGGATTATTATTGCTGTGGAGAATAATAAGCCTGATGCCTTGGAAATTATGCAGGAGAAGGCGGCACCTATTGAAGTTGTGGCTCTGCCGACAAAATACCCTCAGGGCGGAGAAAGGCAATTAATTCAGGCTTTAACGGGAAGAGAAGTGCCCAGTGGAGGCCTGCCTTATCAGGCG
>JAAYRS010000218.1 GCA_012518645.1 Bacillota bacterium | reverse complement strand
TTTCAATGCGGAGCATTTTAAAACCCCATTTCTAACCTCTTTTTACCTATATTATACCATGAATCGCGCGGTTAAGGGAAACAATTTAAGGGGGAAAGAGGGTTTTTCAGTGGTTTCGGACGGTCCTTCTGTGTTGTGATCACGATGAAAGCTTAACAAACACATAGAGGAGATTCTTTTATGTTCAGATCACAATAATAAACAATAAGTTGCTGCACACAACATAGAAGGACCGTCCCCTTGTGTTCTCCCCCTGTGTTGTCCCCCCTATGTTTTTAAAGATTTAATAAGGAGTTGGTGGGAATTCCTTATTGTATTTCTCTGCTAATTCCTTGGCCAGTTCCAAGGCTTCTTTTCTGGGCAGGCCGTCGTCTGTGTTCACATAGTCTTCCTGAATGGGAATGAGTTGCTCTATCCATCTTTCAGCCTCTTCATCCGAAAGCATGGAAAATTCTATTCCCTTATCCAATGAATACTCGTAAGCTTGTTTGTTCATTACGTCAAAAATACCGGCGACAGCATCTTTTTGGAACTTATCCGATGTTTCCACAATAATGTCCTGAATTTCATCAGGCAAAGACTCAAACTTATCTTTATTCATAGTGATGTAGTACAGCCCCGAATAGATGAATTTACAAATGGTGGCATAATCAATTTCATCGGCAAGCCTAAAACCTTCCAAGGCTTCTACCGGCCCAAGATAACCTGTAATTACGCCTCTGGAAAGGGCCTCGTATGTTTCGGACATGGGCATGGCTACAGGAATTGCGCCCAGGGCTTCGGCAGCCAGTGCCGATATTCCGGTGGTCTGTAGCTCCAATCCTTTCATGTCTTCAAGTGTTACTACTTGTTTGCCTTTGGTAATCGCATGTATCGGGCCTGAGGTGCCAACCATCAATAGCTTGGTATCTTTAAGTTCTTCAGGTTCCATCATCCGGGCAAAATCAAAACCTGCCGCTGCTGCTGCAGTAGCATTGTTGTAGGGAATTCCGGGCATTTCCACGGCTTCCATGAGCGGAAAGCGGCCCCGGTTGTAGGAAAAAAAGGAAAGCCCTATGTCTGCCACTCCCTCGATTACGCCCTCGTAAGTTTTATCGGCTTTAAGCAGGGTTTCCCCCGGATAATTCGTGACGGTTACCCGCCCATCCGTGGCTTTTTCTATTTCTTCAGCCCAGGCATCCACAATTTCTTTGGACATAATGTGAACATCGGGGAAAAAGTGAGCATAGCTTAAATTAACCGGCTCAAAAGTTTTTGCCCCGTCACCATCGGCCCCGGGTCCGGGGGTTTCACCGGTCGTGCAGCCTCCCAAAGCGGCGGCGGATAATAGTAGTATAACAAGTGATGCTGCGAAAATAGTCGGGATAATCTTCTTTTTCCCAAACCTGCTTGATTTCATTTAAAACCCTCCTCTTATTTGTCTATTTAAAAATCCTAACAATTCTAAACGATCCCATACTTCCCGGTCATTCCAAAAGCCGCTTCGTTTGACCCCCTTTTGCTTTTTCCGCGCTTTTTCACCCCTTTCCTTGACTGAGGATTGAGGTAACTACCGGGGAATATAGCGGCCCCAGCCAGGTTCGGCGATCATTTCACCGTTTTCTACTACCACTTTCCCCCTGACCATGGTCATTAAAGGCCATCCTGTTACCTCATATCCGTTAAAACATGAGTAGTCGCTTATTTTGTAATGTAAGTTGTCGTTGCTAATCGTTACTTTTTTATCTGGATCCACTATGACCAAGTCTGCATCGGAACCAACCTGTATAGTCCCTTTTTGCGGGTATATACCGAATGTTTTGGCATTGTTATAGCATAATATTTCTACCAGTTTTTGCAAGGTAATGCGACCTTTGTGGACACCCTCGCTTAAAAGGACAGGCAGCAGGGATTCTGTGCCCGGTGCGCCCTGGGGTGCCGTCCAAAGATCCTTGCAGGAATCTTTGGCAACGGAACAGTGATCGCTGCCGATGCATGTAATAATGCCATCCTTTAAGGCCTTCCAGATAGCCTCGTTGGAGGCCTCATTCCTTATCGGCGGGGCAATTCTGGCCTGCGACGCCGGCACATCTGAGTTTGTATTTAGAAGCAGGTATTGGGGACATGTTTCTGCAACAACGTTCAGCCCCTCAGCTTGCGCTTGTTCGATAACCTTAACGCTGTCCCCATGATGTATATGCACAAAATATAAGGGGCAGCCGGTTGTTTTGGCCAAGGCGATGGCTCTTTTGACATCCAGCGTTTCGCACCAGCCCGGGCGTGCTTCGGCCCAGGCTGCCAAGTCCTGCCTGCCCGTGGCTCTGATGGTAGGTAAAATACGGGATATGATCTCAATGTTTTCCGCATGTAAACATATATATCCGGGTTTTTTAAGCCGGGCAATGTTTTGGAAAGCGCTCCAAAGAAAACCATCATCCGCCGGATCGCCGCCGATCATTTTTGATTCTTCGCCCTTGCAGGTCATCAGGATCTTGTAGCTGCTGATACCATATTTGGAAGCGTTTTTTTCTATATCATCTATGTTGGTCTGCGACATGATACCGCCGTGGAAAAAGCAGTCGATCGCGGCGTTTTTCTCCCATGTTTCTTTCCAGGAATCGAAAATTTCATCATAGGAACCCTTGTGGATGCTTTCACCTAATCCCACGTAGCAGCCGGCCGTAGTCGTTCCG
>JAAYRS010000217.1 GCA_012518645.1 Bacillota bacterium | reverse complement strand
AGAGGATCCAACCCGGCCTGGCGGAAGAGATCGGCATTGATATACAAAATAGCACTGGACGAGTTAAAGGGCATAGACCACTGCTGCCCAGCAACTTGATAGTAGTTGAAAACTGCATCGATATAGTCGGACCAATCGACTTCTTCCGCGTCTAAAAATTCATCTATGGGTACAAAAGCGCCGGAATCAATAGCCCCCAAAGTACCTACTTCATAAATTTGAACCAAATTTGGGGCCGTCCCGGCCCGGGCCGAAGCAATGGCTGCATTCAAAACCTCAGGATAAGATCCTCTGTAAATAGGTTCGACTAAAACCTCGGATTGGATGGAATTAAACTCATCGATCAGCCCATCCATGACGTTTTTGATGTCGCCGCCCATGGAATGCCAAAAGGTAACCTTAACCGGGGCAGCGGAAGCCAAAGATCCTAACATGAAGACTACAACTAGAAGGATTCCCCAAATCTTGAGTCCTCTTAAGTTCATATTTAATTCCCCTTTCTCAAAATCACACTTTTCTTACCCAAATTTAAAAAAGGTGTAAAATACCTCCTTCCCGAATAACATTTTCTTAGAATACTATATTAGTTCTTCGCTTTGGGTGATTTTCCTCCATCAATTTTTCCCTTTTAAGGAGGTTATTTAACCCCGAAGCGGAAATAGGCATTAATGTAAATAAGGGGCGCAAATTATGTACTTCCGGTCAAAAGGGATTGAACTATCTACTACACTTGGGCCTCTCGCTGTATTGGGAATGCTCTTATTTTTCTTTCTCAAATACCCCGGAGCGGCTAATGAAATCCTATTAAACCTGCGGCTTGGTTTGAGTGCCCGCCTGGAATCTTATTACCTGTTTGTGGGATTGGGAATATTTTTGCTTTCTGTTTTCCTGATTTTTTCCCCCTATGGCAGAATTCGGCTCGGTCCCGCAAAAAAGAAAAAGTATTCCACTTTAACCTGGGGTGCAATGATTTTTACTTCCACCATGGGTGCAGATATAATTTATTGGTCGCTTACGGAGTGGATCCATTATTTCAACGAACCGCATGTCCGAAATCTGGGACCCGCCGAAGTTTGGGCCCCCACTTACCCGCTCTTTCATTGGGGCCCCATCCCCTGGAGCTTCTACTTGGTTATGTCTGTAATCTTCGCTTATCAGATCCATGTAAGCGGCCTTTTACGACAGCGTTTCTCAGAAATCTGCAGGCCTCTGTTAGGACCGGCCGTAAAAAAATGGCCGGGGAAAACAATCGACCTTATTGCAGTTTTTGGGCTTTTGGCCGGTGCGGCCACAACTTTTACCTTGGTCATACCTTTATTAGCAAGCATATTGGGAAAGATCTTCAAAGTCCCCGTCACACCTAATTTGAGCTTAATAATTATGCTTTTAATTGCCCTTTTATTTTTAGTCCTTATTTACCTGGGCTTTCAAGGCATTTCAAATTTGGCCAAACTGGCTTCGGCCCTGTTTGGGCTGCTGATGCTTTACGTTTTAATATTGGGAGGCGAAGGCCTTTTTATCTTAAAAACAGGCTTTAGATCCCTAACCAATCTAACCAGTAATTTTTGGTTCTTAGCAACCTGGCTTGATCCCTTACAAGAAACGGGCTTTACTATTCGGTGGACAATCTTTTACTGGTCCTATTGGCTAGTTTGGTGTGTGGCCATTCCGTTTTTTATCGGCCTGATCAGCGCGGGGCGGAGCATCCGAAGCACCATTTTAGGCGGGTTCGCTTTTGGGCTCTTGGGGACATTCTCCTCCTTCATTATTCTTGGTAATTATGGCTTGGCTCTTCAAGCCCGGGATCAAATCGGTTTAAGTACACTTTTAGCCCGGGGCAGCCAACCCCAGGATTTGATTCTGCTAATCTTTGAAAAGCTGCCGGGCGGAAAATTTAGCCTTGTGCTCCTGGGTTTAACCTTGTTAGCCTTTTACACTACCATTTTTGATGCCCTAAGCACGGTATTATCTTATTACTCTTATCAAGAACACTCTTTGGATCAAGAACCAAAGCGCTCCATCCGCCTATTTTGGTCCTTTTTATTCCTACTGCTGCCCACAGCCCTTCTGAAATCAGAAAGCACCTTACTAAGCTTGCAGTCTGTTTCAATAATTACAGCCCTGCCCATCAGCTTTATTGTGATTTTAGCTGTGCTCAGTTTTTTCCTGGATATTAAGAGAAAAGGAATTAACTCCGGAGAGCCTGATTGAAGTATGATTTTTCTGGACAGACAGCTATTTCGCGGACCTTTCTTACCCCGGTCCGGATAAGCAGACAAAAAACACCCTGCCCGGCCTATAGCCGGGCAGGGGTCTTGCAGCTAACTACTGTTGATCCTGTCCGCGGCGAAACTCCCATTCGTCTTGGATTTCTTTCCGCTTGCCGGCAATGGCCTCCCTGCGCCTTTTGTTTTTTTCCAACAAAGCCTGACGTTGCTCCTCAGGTAAGTCCATTTGCAGTGTTTCGTGACTTTCTTCCAAGTTTTCGATAGTGTTCACCACTTGTTCTTGCAGTTTTTCCTCATTATCACTGCGGTCATCGGGTTTAGGCCTTTTTTTATCAGCCACGGCATTCCTCCTTTCCCCAAACCCAGGCTTAGTTTTTGTAATCGTTGAGTTTTTACTCACTAAAAAAGCACCTCCCTTTTCAGAAAGGTGCTTCCAAAACATTGCCCGGCCTTAGCGCCTCAAATCTTGAATTCGGTCAGCGGCCATATGTTTGTAGCGGGGGTTGCCCCCTTCCAAAGTGGCTGCCCTGTGCAAATTGCGGTATGCTTTGCTTTCTTCGCCCAAGCGCAGGCTTAGTTCCGCCATGATAATATAGAGTTGTTGATCCCCGGCGGCGCTGCGCACCGTTTTTGACATTGCCTCTTGGAAATAATGGAGGGATTTTTTTGCTGCTTCCCGCATAAGGCTCTTTTGCTTTAGATCTTCGTAAATCCAAACTAAGCGCAGCCAAAGATTAGCCCATTGAGTATCATTTGCCCCAAGGATCTCGAAACTGCGGGCAGCCAAATAATAGGAAACGATAACTTGGTGCATTGTCCTTAACCCGTCAAAAACAAAGGATTCGCCCGGGGGATTCTTTTCAAAGTAAGATTTACCCCGTTTTAAGGCTCTGCGGGGAATTTTATTATACTGCCTTTCAGGATAAGCGAAAAGGCAGTGAGGACAGACCCAAATGTAGTAAAGGTTGGGATCGAAATCCCGGTAAATAATTCGAAAGTCCGGAAGGTGTTCTACCGCCTGAAGCCGCGAATGCCTGGTCCTGGCCCCGCTGAATTCCGTGCCGCAAATCGGGCAGGCGGTTTTTTTTCTGAATAAATATTCCTCGTGGGCGGCGGAAACCCGCTCCTTTAAAATAGGGTGTCCCTCCGGTAAAATGTGTTCTAAGCAAAGGGCTGAATCCGCTGATTTCTTTTCCACACCTTGAAAAAAAATCGGTTTTTCTGCCGCTGAGGGCACGGCTTGGGCCAGTTCCCGAATTAAAGATAAAGCTAGGCGGGGCTGTTTCCGAAAGATTCCTTCTAAATTGTCATCCCTTATTTCTAACACTTTTACATCTGTAGCGCAGATTGCGGTATAAAAATGGGCCGTCTTCTTAAAAAAAGCCAGTTCTCCTAAGACGGCCCCCATTCCTAACTCAACACTTTCCTCTTCGCCGGAGGCCAAAATAGTGCCTTCTAGCAGAAAGTAAAGGGAGGAGGAGGCATCGCCCCGAGAAAATAGAACTGTCCCGCTTGAATAAGATTGTAGATAGTTTTCTGCCAATATTCTTCATTCCTTTTGTACTTGGTTCTCAATAAACAGGGGGCGCCAGCTTAGAAGCCCCCGCTGTCTTCACTCCACTAAAAATTGGGCGATGATTTCCTCTACCGGGGCCCGCTCGTACTTCTGGCGGACCAAAGGCAGCGGTAACATCTCCTTATACTGGCCATCCAGGGTAAGCCTTTCTACTTTGTAAAATGTTCCAATAGGTATCCGCTCATCCCATTCCCAACTTTTAACCCAGGCCATTTTGCGATTTTTAAAATTGTAATCATCTTCCTGATCCAGATCATAAACCCGCTCACGATAAAACTGATAAGTATTGACCTTGTTAAAGGTCACGCAGGGTTGCAAAATATCCACTAAGGCAAAACCCTTATGTTCAATTGCAGCCCGGATGGTTCGGGAAAGATGCTCTTGATCCCCTGCATAACTGCGGGCCACAAAACCCGCGTTAAGGGTAATAGCGGTGGCCAAAGGGTTAAAAGGCTCGTTAGCTACACCCCCGGGAGTTGTCCCGGTAACCATTCCTTGATCCGATAAAGGAGAAGCCTGCCCTTTAGTCAAGCCAAACACCTGGTTGGTATGGACTAAATAAGTGATGTCAATGTTTTTGCGGAGAGCGTGCAGAAAATGATTGCCGCCTTCTGCATAAGCATCGCCGTCCCCGGAAATAGCGATTACAGTTAAATCATTATTAGCTAATTTTGCTCCGGTTGCCGTTGGCAAAGTGCGCCCGTGCAGCGTGTTAAAAACATTACCCGAAATATAATGCGGGGTTTTCCCGGCCTGGCCTATACCTGAGACAAAAAGCACTTCGCTTTTTTTAAGACCCATCCCTTCTAAAGCAGAAGCCAAGGAGCGTAGAATCCCGAAATTACCACAGCCGGGACACCAGGCGGTTTCGGTGGTTAAAAATTCTTTGGATTCTTTAACCACAACTAACACCTCCCTCCAATTTAGCCAATACATATTCGGCGTTAAGAGGCCGCCCATCATAACGGCGGATGCTCCCTTCCGGTTTCCAAGCAAATCGAGCAGCAATTAGTGCTTCCAGCTGCCCGGAATAGTTACTTTCCACCACAAACTTGCTGCCGGGCCCGTTTAAGATTTCCTCTAAACCCGAGGGAAGAGGAAATACTTGGGGCAGATGGACGGCCGCGGCCTTACAGCCATCCCTTTTCAAGACGCCCGCGGCCTCCTGAAGAGCGCCTTTAGCCGAACCAAAACCAATTAAGACCGCTTCCGGCTTAGAATCACCCCAGAGGACCGGTTCCAAAGCCTTCTTCTCCACTGTTTTCTGCTTGGCCATCCGCTTGTCCATCATCCTCTTGCGGATTTCCCCGTCTTCAATCAAATGGCCGTCCTCTCCGTGCTCGTCACCGGCACTAACAACCACCCCGCGGCCAAAGCCGGGGTACATGCGCGGTGAAATACCGTCTTCGGTAAACTTATAACGCTGATAAATATCTTGTTCAGAGACAACTAAACCCCTTTTAATTTCCACCTTAGAAAGATCGAAAGGGGCCGCTGTGCTGTAGGAATCGGCTAAATGCTGGTCACTTAAAACGACCACAGGCATTTGATATTCTTCTGCCAAGTTAAAAGCATGCCCCATTAAATAAAAGGCCTCTTCCAGATCCCCCGGTGCCAAGATGGCCCGGGGAAAATCACCGAAAGACATAGCCGCCGCAAAGCTCAAATCACCTTGTTCGGTCCTAGTGGGAAGACCTGTGCTGGGGCCGGGACGCTGGGCATTGATAACTACAAGAGGCACTTCTGCTGAACCGGCCAGACTTAAGGCCTCGGTCATTAAGGCAAAACCCCCGCCGGATGTGGCCGTCATTGACCTTACTCCCGCGTAAGCGGCTCCAAGCGCCATATTAACAGCGGAAATTTCGTCCTCTGCTTGTTCCATAATTACTCCTGCCTCCCGCCCGAACCGGGCTATAAATTCAGTAACACCCGTAGCCGGAGTCATGGGGTAGGCGCTCATAAATTTCAGCCCGGCTGCTAAAGCCCCCAAGGGTAAAGCATCATTACCTTTCAGCAGCAGCCTGGGCCCCCTCCCAGACGGCACCTCCAGTTCAGCCCCTGTGCTGATTACTTGGCGCACCCGTTCGAAACCTGCCAAAGCCACTTTTTGATTTCCAGCAACTATCTCAGCGCCGTAGCGCGAAAACATATCCGCCAGTGCAGCTTCTAAGATCGAAAAATCGGCACTGAGAAATGCCCAGACGGCACCGGCCGCCACTGCGTTAGCCATAATTTTCGGCTCTCCCAGATCTTCCACAATTTGAACATACGGCAGGGCAATTGAATTTTCAGACTCGGGTTTTTCTTCCTTGAATAGCTCGGGATTGTAAATAAGAAAACCATCGGCCTTTAATTCCTCCGCGCTTAAATCAACTGTGGTTTTGTCCAGCGCAACTGCTAAATCGATTCCTTTTTCCCAAGAAAATACCGGTTGGCCGGCAAGCCGAATTTGAAAAAAGTTATGCCCGCCCCTGATACGAGATTCATAGTCCTGATGGGCAAACAAATGCCACCCTTTTTTAGCAGCAGCCCTCAGAAGAATATTGCCGATAGAAACCAAACCTTGTCCCGCTTCGCCTCCAATCTTAATGTTGAAGGTTTTCATTACGCACCTCCCTAAAAAGATATGAATTTGTCCTTGGGTGCACTGCAAATGGGGCACTTATCCGGTGCATCGCCCTCTTTGGTGTAACCGCAGACATCGCAAATTTGAATCAAGCCAATTTCAATATCATTTTTCTGGGCGACGATCTTCTTAGCTTCTGTATACATTTCGGCATGGACCTTTTCTGCTTCCAAAGCATAGTGGGTAGAGCGAACAGCACCCTTTTCCCCCTGCAATTCCGCTACAACTTTATAAGCCGGATACATTTCTTCTATCTCAAAAGTTTCGCCGTCGATACCGTCCTGAAGATTAGCCTCCGAATCCCCAATACCGCCCAAGACCTGCAGGTGGTTGCGGGCATGCACTAATTCGGCATAGGCTATGGCCTTAAACAAGCGGGCCACGTTGGAAAAACCCTCTTTTTCCGCCACTGTGCTATACAGCAAGTATTTCATATGGGCTTGGCTTTCTCCCGAAAAAGCATCTCTTAAATTTTGTTTTGTCATGATTCTCATAAAGACATTCCCCTCTTACGAATTTTGGCTAAATTGTTAATTTCACTATAGCACACGAAGCCATTCTTTGGCAAACAGCTTTTAGTATACATTACCAATAAACAATTCCCCTAAATGTTGGGGCGGAAACATTTGTTTTCCGCTACTCCTTGTGGGTAACCTGTGTATACTGTGGATAACTATTTTAAACAAGCCGGCCGGTGCAAGATTTCCCTTCCCCTTTTCCCGATTTCCTCCAAAAGACCCGCTTTTTTTAAAGTATAACTTACTTTACGGGCCTGCCGAACCGGAATGCCCGCTAAAATCGCTAAATCCCGGTTAGAAAAGGGAGTAGGCAGCTCCGGGGGAATTAAATCCAAGTAATCTTGGGGCCCGGCAAAAAGAACCTGTTCCTTAACTTCAACCAAACGGCGGTCCAAAACACTTATACCCCGCCGCCGCCAGCTTCCTTTTCCATCATCACAGCGGATCTCTTCCTCTATAACCAACACCGCTTCTAAAGTCAGGTTGGCGTGGCAGATTAAATGGGGAATACGAATCAGTTCCGAAAAAAGATCGTAAACATCTCCTTTTTTGGGTGATTTCCGCCTAAGAAGCACTTCTTTTGTTTCCGGATCCAAATAGACTAAAAAACGCCGGGCCGCGATAGGATAAACCAGATGCACGGCGTGATCCGCCAAAAGCTGCTTGAGTTTCTTTTTTAGGGCGGTAAAATTTCCGGTTTGAATCTCCACTAGGCGTTCTTTTTGAATAAGGTCGATAATAAAATTATCGACCTTCCCCTCAAGAATATCTCCCGGCTGCCGGAAATGCTCTTTTAAACTTGCATGGAGCGCGGTTTCGTTTCTTGTTCCAATCAAACTTGCTCACCCCAGGGTACTTCTGGGCAGCGATAAAAATTGATGTTTTCCTTTTCCCAGCTGCGGCCGTGAGCGGCTAAGCGGTACCGATATTCTTCCCAACTCCTATTCTTCCGAGGTGACCAGCCGATTTCGGCATAACCCGCTAAACGGGGAAAAACCATGTTCTCCAGATCAGCCATGGTCCGAATCGTCTCTGTCCACAAAACTGCTTCGACTCCCAGGATCTTATTCTGGGGAACTAGGGCATGAACTTCCGCCGGATCCCAATTATAAGCATCTTCAACCTTAATAAGGCCCGCCCAGCTTAAGCCCAATTTCGTAGATTCATTATACTTCATATCCATATAAGCGCGATAAGCAGGGGACATGATCACTTGCACCCCTTGGGCGGCGGCCTTTTTAGCGTCTATTTCCTCTCGGCGCCAGATTTGGACAATAGTGCCCGCCTGTAAGGGGGTATGCGCTATTTCACCCCACCCAATCATAGTTTTACCTAACCGCGCCACAATCGGCTGCAGCTGGGACATAAAAATTTCGTATTCCTCGGGTGTTGTGGATAAAGCCTCATCACCCCCCACATGAAGGTAAGGGCCTGGGGTAAGGGCGGCCAATTCTTCTAAAACATCACTAACGAAGCGGTAAGTTAGATCTTTTTCCGGAGCCAAAGAACTAAACCCCACTTCGGTCCCGGAGTACAAAGGCGGAGCAATCCCCTTGCGGTTCAATTCCGGGTAAGAGGCCAAAGCGGCAGTGGTATGGCCGGGAAGATCTATTTCCGGGACAACAATAATCTGCTTGCTTTGAGCATAGGCCACTATTTCCGAATATTCCTCCTGGCTGTAATAGCCTGACCTGCCCCCGCTGACGGCTCCGCTGCCGCCATGCAAGGCCAAATTCGGCCAGCTGTTGATCATAATCCTCCAACCTTGGTCGTTGCTTAAATGCAGATGCAAGCGATTAAATTTGTAGGCAGCCAAATAACGGATAAAGCCCTTGACATCTTGCACTGAAAAGAAATTCCTGGCTACATCCAGCATGGCTCCGCGCCAGCTAAAACGGGGGAAATCCTCGATGATAACCCCTTCGATCAGCCCCGGGCCGCCTTTTGGACCGGAAGAGAAGAGCTGTTTAATTGTTTGAACCCCGTAGAACAATCCCCCGGGTTCATTGGCGCTGAGAGAAACCAAATTAGGGCCCACCTCCAAACGATACCCCTCCGCCCCCAATTGAGGATAGCTACCGGTGTTTAAACAGATGCTGCCTTCGGGCGGAGGGCCGGAACAAACCGATACTTTCAAAGGCGTTCCCCCCAAAGGGGCAAGAATAGCCGCCAGCTGCGCCCCGATTTCCCCGATGGCCGGTGATTCGGCAGGAATGACAATTTCCGTCTTTGGGGTTAAAGAAAAAGGGCCCTTCCCTTTTTCAACCCTGACTGGTTTGGGAATTAAGTTTCCTGCTAAGGGCTGCCGCTGTAAATAGTTGCTATTCATCTCTATCTTTCCCCCATTCTAAGACCTTTGGACTGGTTGCCGCTTGCAATAATCTAGGAACTATTTCTTCTTTACTCCAGAATATCCTTTATTTACTAACCTTAACCGCATTTAACAGACATGAGAACTTACTCCTGAAACCATAGACGGGGCCGCCGATTGAGCCATTTGCGATGTCCGTGAAGGACGATGACTAACTGGTCTTCAAAGGCCAAAAAAGATCTTTACCCCAAATAAACATAAAAAAAGGCCTGAATCCCGCTTAAACTGCGGATTGGCCCAAAATCTACCCCAATAAAAAAAGGGTGACGATCCCTCGATGTCGAAGTGCATGTTATCAACACAAAACACTGACGGGGAGGGCGTCACCATGGCTATTATACCACAAAAAAAGCTGTTTGGGTGGAAAGATGTT
>JAAYRS010000216.1 GCA_012518645.1 Bacillota bacterium | reverse complement strand
TATTTTCCTTCTCCAATCTGGTCCGGGGCCCAAACCTTTTATTTCGAGGGGCAGGAGGAAGGGGAAAATTTGGCCCGGGCCCTCCAAACGGAGTTGGTGAAAAACCTCGGACCCAATCACCGTCTGGCCCGCCCCGGCAATTACCGGGTGCTGCGGGATACTACTATGCCTGCCGCCCTGGTGGAGGTGGGGTTTTTATCCAACCCCAGAGAGGCGCGGCTTTTGGCGGAGGAAAGCTATCAAAGGAAAGTGGCGGCGGCCATTTTTGCAGGTATTCTACGTTATTATGATCAGCAGCTTTAGTTTTTAGCTGGGGAAAATCCCGTTCTTAAACAGGATCTGACTTCTTTCTAGAGAAATAGATTATAATCGGGGACAGGAGCGGATAGGAGGAAGGAATATTATGCGTGTATTAATATTGACTGCAGCTGAAGCTAAAATTAACGAGTTGGCAGTATCACTTCAGAAAGCCCTGCAAAGAGAGGGTGCCCAGACTGATCTGGTTTCGGCGGATGCCGGGGACGGCCCGGTGAGCACAGCCCTTTATAGTTTAGTCTGTGTTGTCAGCGGTTTTAAAGGTTGGTGGAAACCCAAGATTCCCAGTGAAATAGAGGGCCTTTTGAAAAGAACAACCCGCCTGGAGGGTAAAAGGGGCGGGGCTTTCGTGGAAGCTAAAGTTGGTTCCACCAAAGCGCTGCGGGCATTAATGGCCGATTTGGAACGGCAAGGTGTAATGGTGGCCGATTTCGGTACTCTGGGCGGAGAAGAAGAGATCGCGGCCGTTGCCAAGCGCTTGAAACGGCTGGGTTGAGGACGGAAACGGTAAACTACAGTACTAAAGGAGGATACTCTATGCAGCACTTTAAGCCAGAATTACGGATTCCGGGCCCTACACCCCTGCCGCCCCGGGTTTTGCAGCGGATGGCGGAGCCGATGATCAATCACAGGGGGCAGGCTTTTAAAGAAAAGTTCCCGGAAATTATGAAACGCCTGGGGCCCTTATTCGGCACTGAAAACCCAATTTATATGATTACCGGTTCCGGTACCGCAGGCATGGAAACAGCGGTCTCGAACCTAGTTTCTCCTCAAACCCCTGTGCTCTGCCTAGTAGGCGGTTTTTTTGGGCAACGCTGGGCAGATCTCTGCCGCGCTTACCGGGCGGATTTGCACGTTTTGGAGTTTCCCTGGGGAACAGGGGCTGATCCGCAAAAGGTGGAAGATTACCTATCCGGCCATCCTGAAATTGAAATTATCTTTTTAGTCCATAATGAATCATCTACCGCAGTCTTAAACAATCTTAAAGAAATTTCCCAAGCCCGGGGTAGGCATCGGGCTTTGCTGGCCGTGGATGCAATCAGTTCTTTAGGGGGGACTCCCGTAGACATGGATACCTGGGGCTTGGATGTGGTCATCGGTGCTTCTCAAAAATGCCTGATGACACCGCCTGGAACTGTATTTATCAGTATTTCCCAGCGGGCCCGCTCTTATCTGGAAAAAAGCAGTTCCAGCCGTTATTATTTTGATCTTAAAAAGTACGAGCAGTTTTTGGAAAAAGGCGAAGCACCTTTTACACCTAACGTTAACAACGTCTTTGCCTTAGAGTGCGCTCTGGATTTAATTGAAGCGGAGGGTTTGCCCAACGTGTTTGCCCGCCACCTTCTTCTCCGGGATATGTTCCGAGCGGGAGTAAAAGCAGTGGGCTTGGAACTTTTAGTGGCTGACCGGGATGCTTCCCCCACGGTAACGGGGGTTAAGCTTTCTAATGCTGATCAGTTCCGCGCTCGGATCAAAGAATTGTACGGGGTAGAATTTGCCGGGGGCCAGGGACCCCAGGCCGGCCGGACTTTCCGCGTGGGCCACATGGGTTATGCGACTCCCTTGGATGTTTTAACCGCCTTGGCCGTAATTGAAATGGATTTGGAAAAGGCCGGTCAAGCTACCAAAGCTGCTGAAACGGTGATGATTGGGCGAAAACCATAAAGTAGGAGGGAACTCGGTGAGTTTTACTCTGCGCGACGCGGTAGATATTTTTATTGTAGCCTATGTCATTTACCGGGTTATTAATTTAATGCAGGGAACGCGGGCCATCACTTTGGTGAAAGGATTAGCGGTAATCTTTGCCAGCAGTGTGGCGGCCCGCACATTAAATTTGCATACTATTAGCTGGCTCTTAGAGCGGACTACGACTATAGTTTTGGTGGCCCTTCCAGTTGTTTTTTATCCGGAGCTGCGCCGGGGCTTAGAACAAATTGGCCGCGGCAGGTTATTCATCCGTCTTGGTAAAGAAGCAGAGGACCACACTCCGGCCATTGAGGAAATTGTCGAAGCCGCGACGCATTTAAGCGCTGCCAAAATCGGGGGCCTTTTGGTCTTGGAGCGCCAAATCGGCCTAGAGGAATATGTAGAAACGGGGATAGCTTTAGATGCGCTGCTCAGCAAGGAACTGTTAATAAATATCTTTGAGCCAAACAGTCCCCTGCACGATGGCGCCGTAATCATTGCCGAGGGGCGCCTCCGCAGCGCCGCCAGTGTTTTGCCCTTAACGGACACCGATTTAGGAAGCCACTTAGGGACTAGGCATAGGGCCGCCGTGGGCATGTCTGAGCAAACCGATGCTTTAGTTGTGGTGATTTCGGAAGAAACAGGCACTATTTCCCTAGCAGTGGGAGGACGCCTGCGCAGATACCTGAACAAAGCCCGCCTCCAAGAACAACTTTCCTTTTACTGGCAGCGGGAAGGAGGAAAGCGGTGAAAGAACTGCGAAAACTTTGGGCTTTTTTTACGGAACCAAAAGTTTATTGGCGCCTTTTTTCTCTGCTTCTGGCTGTCATCTTTTGGCTTTTGGCTGCCGGCGACGGCAGTTTAGGGGGGCTGGAGCGGGTTGTGCCTTTAACCGTGGAAGTAGAGAATATTCCCGACGGCTTGGTCCTTTTAGAGCCGCCCCAACAGGTTCGGTTGAAGATAAGGGGGTTGGCGCCTGTTTTAGACCAAAGCGAAGGATTGATCAAAGCACGGATCGATTTAAGAGGGGCAGCGGCCGGGACCGAAACTTACCCTGTTAATGTACAGGTACCTTCCGGCGTGGAAATCTTAAGTATAGCGCCCAGTTTAGTCAGCGTTTATACTGAAGAGAAAAGACAAAAAGTTTTCCCGGTAACTTTAGCCGTCCTAGGCTTAAATTCGGGGGGGCGGGTTCCCGGGTTCGTTTTAAATCCGGCTGCGGTAACTGTTACGGCCCCCGGGAGTATACTAGAAAAAGTGGATCATTTGCTAGTTTATCTTAATTTAGCCGGCGGACCGGCCCGGGAAGCAGCTTACCCTGTCCGGGCTTTAGACAGCGGCGGCCGGGATTTAGATTTAGTGCAGATAGAGCCGGCCGAAGTTAAGGTGCAGGTAAAAGAATAGAGAGGGTGTCTGCTCATGGGCAAACTATTTGGGACTGATGGAATACGGGGTATCGCCAACCGGGAGTTAACCCCGGAATTACTTTTAAAAATTGGGCGGGCCAGCGCTTTGGTTTTAAATAAGAATAATAGCAGAGATCGGATTTTAATCGGCCGCGATCCCCGCCTCTCCGGGGACCTGCTGGAAGCTGCTTTAATTGCCGGGATTACTTCCGTGGGCGTCGATGTGCTAAAGGTCGGGATAGTACCTACCCCTGCCGTCGCTTATTTAACAAAAAAACTCGGCTGCAGCGGGGGTCTTATGATTTCTGCCTCCCATAACCCCCTCCGGGATAACGGGATCAAGCTGTTCGATGGCGCCGGTTTCAAACTTTCTGATCGCTGTGAGGATCGGATTGAGAAATTGGCTTTTAAGCGCAAGTTCCCTCAACCCACGGCGGCGGGGGTTGGGCGTGTTTTTTCCAAACCCCAAGCAGTGCAGCTCTATCAAAACTACTTAAAAACCGAAGTGCCTCTTAACTTGGAAGGGCTGCGGATAGCTTTGGATTGTGCCCACGGCTCCACTTCCCCTTATGCCCCGGGTCTTTTTGAAGAAATGGGCGCCCAAGTCAGCCCTTTTTTCCACGAGCCCAACGGATTTAATATCAATGAAGAATGCGGCTCAACTTTTCCGGAAAAAATCCAAGACCTAACAAGAAAAGTAGGTGCCCAGGTAGGATTTGCTTTTGACGGCGATGGGGATCGGGTGATAGCTGTTGACGAAAAAGGGGATTTAGTAGACGGGGATCACATTTTAGCTATCATTGGACTGCATTTATTACATAACGATAAACTGCCCGCCCGCAAAATAATTGCCACCCCCTATTCTAACGGCGGTTTAAGGGAAGCTTTCTTAGCCTCCGGCGGCGATGTTATCCTAGCCCCGGTAGGTGATCGTTATGTTCTTCAGGCCATGCTGGAGGAGGGCTGTGTTTTGGGGGGGGAACAGTCCGGGCATATAGTTTTTCTAAACAATGCCACCACAGGGGATGGCCTGCTGACAGCCTTGAAGCTTTTGGAAGTATTGACGATAAAAAAAGAACCCCTTTCCAAGCTGGCTCAAAGCATGGCAACCTTTCCCCAGCGTCTAATTAATATTCCCGTCCGCAGCGGGGAGGATTGGCTCAATAATAGCCGGATCCAAAACTCAATAGCTGTAGCCGAAAAAAGGATGGGTTCCCGAGGGCGCTTATTTATCCGTCCTTCGGGGACGGAGCCTATCCTCAGGATTTTGGGCGAACATCCCGATGGGAAAGTTTTAGAAGAGGCGCTGGGCCTTGTAGTTGAGGCGATCCGTTTGGAGCAGGAGAGGACCACCTATGCCAATTAAAGGTTGCGGGGTGGACATGATTGAAATTAAGCGCATCGCCCGTGCTCTCCAAAAAAAGCGTTTCCGCCAGAGGATCTATACTTGTTGGGAACAAAAACACCTCAAAAACAAAAAGGCCCAATCCTGGGCTGCCCGATTTGCCGCCAAGGAAGCGGTAATGAAGGCTTTAGGTTTTGGGTGGGGGCAGGGGGCGTCTTTCCGGGATATCGAGATTGCCGTTAATGAGCGGGGCCGGCCCGAAGTACGCCTGCAGGGGCAGACTTTAGAATTGGCGCAAAAACTGGGTGTGGCCAAACTGCTGTTAAGTTTGTCCCACACTAAGGAACTGGCTGCAGCATATGTTATCGCCATTGGTGAGGAGTGAGGGCGTGCCGATCTTAACTGGGCCTGAAATGAGGGCAGCCGAGGAGGCTGTGTTCAAGGAGCTGGGGTTATCCCCTCTGCTGCTAATGGAAAACGCAGGCGCAAAAATCGTTGAGGTTTTGCAAAGGGAATTTGGGCCTCTGGAAGGCAAGAAAATCCATATTCTGGCCGGACCGGGCAATAACGGGGGCGATGGTTTAGTTGCTGCCCGCCATCTCCTCTTGAAAGGAGCGCGCCCGAAAGTTTACTTGGTGGGCGATTTTCAAAAATCAACACCGGAAAACCGCACTAATTTAAATCTATTGCGCCAACTTTCCCTCGATTTGTTTACGGTGGGGAGCCGGCAGGCCTCCAAGCTAAAGTTCAGTTTAAATTTAGCTGATTTGATTGTTGATGCTCTAGTAGGTACCGGGTTTTCCGGAAAACTAAGAAAAGATCTGGAATCATTGGTGGGCTTGATTAATGCTATCCAGCGGCCCGTGGTTAGTGTCGATGTGCCTACGGGGGTGGATGCCTCAACAGGCGCAGTAGGCAATACTGCTGTCCGGGCAGATTGTACGGTGAATTTAGGGGCGCTAAAAGTTGGTTGTTTGCTCTATCCCGGGCAGGCTTATGCCGGTGAAAACCATCTTGTTGATCTAGGCGTCCCTCTGCGGTTGGGCCCGAAAATCAATCGTTTTCTCTTGGGCGCCGAAAGTTTAAGTTGGCTTCCCAAACGGGAACCCTGGGGGCATAAAGGCACTTTTGGGCACGTTTTGGTGGTCGCGGGCTCTTTAAACATGGCTGGGGCCGCCGCCTTATGCGGACAAGCAGTTCTAAGGGGAGGGGCCGGTTTAGTCACAGTAGCTGTTCCCCGCAGCGCGGCCCGGCGCTTCCCCCCCGATGAATTAATGGTAATTCCTCTGCCGGAAACGGAGCAGGGCGTCTTGAGCAGTCAAAGCAAGCCTTATTTACAGGAACTGCTGGAGAAAAAAGACGTTTTGGTCCTCGGGCCCGGCCTAAGCCGCCAAGGGGAAGTTATTTCCGTTGGGCAGGAAGTGCTTAGATCTTGGCAGGGCCCCGCGGTTATTGATGCCGATGGATTAGGGGCCTTAACCGGGGAATTCTTAAACTCAGTATCGTTTCAGCAAAGGAAAAAGTGGGTGCTGACGCCCCACCCCGGGGAAATGGGAGCGCTTTTGGGAATGTTGCCTTTTTCAGTTAACGAAAACAGATTGGGAATTGGGAAAAAGTTTGCTGCGGAATGGGGAGTAAACTTGGTGCTAAAAGGTGCCCCCACCCTTGTGTTTGGTAAAGAGAAGACTTATATTAATAGTACGGGAAATCATGGCTTGGCAACAGGCGGCACCGGGGACATCCTGGCAGGGCTGATTGGGGCTTTATTAGCACAGGGGATGGAACCAATTAAGGCCGCCGCCGCCGGGGTCTATATTCACGGGCTGGCCGCTGATTTAGCTGCAGGCCAAGGTAAGCGCGGGCTGATTGCCAGTGATTGCCTTCCCAAAATTAGAGAAATCTTGTCGTAGGGATGGAGTGTTGGTATGAGTAGGCTTACCAGATCGGTCTGGGCGGAGATCAGCCTGAATAATATTGCCTATAACGTTCAACAAATTTGTTCCGTGCTCAGCCCCCGCTGCCAGCTGATGGCCGTGGTCAAAGCGGATGCTTACGGCCACGGTGCTTTGGAGTTAGCCTACACTATGCTGGCCAACGGCACCGATTGGCTTGCGGTGGCGCTGCCTGAAGAAGGGGTGCGCCTGCGCCGGGCGGGTATTAGCGCTTCCATTTTGGTTTTAGGGGCCGTGGGTGCAGATGAATTGGAGATCTGTGTGGCCCACGATCTAGCGGTGACAGTTTTTGAACCGCATATTGCCCGGCTGCTTTCCAAGGCCGCCGTAAAATTGCAAAAACCGGCCAAAGTTCATATTAAAGTGGATACGGGAATGGGCCGTTTAGGGCTGCTTCCTTCCCAGTTCGGGGGGTTGGTTCAGTTGGTCCAAGGCCTACCCGGTTTAGAAATCCAAGGGGTTTTTACCCATTTTGCCCAAGCTGAGCAGGAGGATCTTAAATACACCCGCTGGCAGTGGGAGCGTTTTAATAAAGTCAGGGAAGAGCTTCGGGCCAAGGGTATTTCCGTCCCCTATTTCCACTCCGCCAATACTGCCGCCACT
>JAAYRS010000029.1 GCA_012518645.1 Bacillota bacterium | reverse complement strand
GCTCCAAATAATTCTGATAGAATGAGCTTGGCAAAAACAACGCTATCAGGCGATTAGAAGAAGCCATCACCATAAAAGTACACCAGGAAAAGCAAGAAATGATCAACACTGGCAATGAGTATTTTCAGGCCTTAAGAGCCTTCTTTTCAAGTTATAAGGACCATCGAGCTGAACACACCATTTATCCTTAAAAATATGATTTAGCAATTCAAGGGATTCCGTTACCAGACTATCCGTAAAATCATCTTTAATACCCATCATCTTACTCAGAATGAAATGAAAGACCATCTCGTGTTGTTCCTGGGTAAAATAGGCTGGGGCCACGATCTCCCAAACTTCCCACAAATTCATTATGATGAATCCAACATAATAAATCATACTTATCCTGAAAGTGATAATAGAAGCTTTTACGACTTAGATGGCAGGGCCTGGTGATTTCCTCGATACTGATTTTCTCCAATGGGTTTTTAACTGTAACTATAAAAATATTCGCTATTCATTTGATGAATTCCTTTAATTGGATGCCGCTCGGTTCCTGTCCCCGACACTATTTAGCGAACTTCGGAGAAAACGGCCTCAACGGCACCAACCTCTAAAAGAATAAATTAATGCTGAAACTCCGCAGTTTATAAACAAGTGTCTTATCAGTTAAGTTTGCGGCCTCAACCGGCCGCTGTACACTCCATGTATTTATCCAGAGGAAGTAAAGGATCGAAGACTTCTAGCCTGAATATCTAGTGATAAGTGGCGAAGGGGGTCATTCAGGTGAAACACATCACGCTTAAAATCATACCGGAAATGGAACTGTTAGGCGGGGTGCAATCCCAGACTAGCTGGATTAAAAGAGAAGACCCTGATGGAAAGGGCAACAACTATTTTCAGGCCTTAAAAGCATTTTTTTCAAATTATAAAGGCCATCGGGCAGTAAAGTTATCGCAAAAACTAACTGACTCGAAGTTCACCTACGACGCTCCCCCGACCTTCATCTGCCCAACAACGTCACGACTTTCATTTATGAAACGGTAATTCGACCAATAAAGATCTTGTTCGTCCGGGGGTTTTTCCCGCCGGAACAAGAACAAAAGATCCTTGGCTTCCACGAAGAATGGGAATTTTGAGAGTGCTCAAAGCGGTGTAAGTGTCCCCAAATTGTATATTAAGGCATCAAATTCCACCCATTGCCTTTTACACTATGGTGAATATCTTCGTATCCCAGGCCGTCACAAAAAAACCTGCTATACTTAACCGATTTTATAAGCCTAAGGCTTATAAATTGCATATTCTTTGTTTCTTTGTTATACTAGTTTCAAAGGATTATGCATATCCTTGCTCGATTTAGCATATACTAGGAGGGATTAAGATGGTAGCCGCTATGATGGAGCGTGACATTATGAAGAAAAAAACTATACGAGTGTCAAAAAAACGGCAAATCACAATTCCACTGGAATTTTATAAGAAACTTGATCTAAGTAATGAAGTAGAATGTTCGCTCGAGGACGGTGCTATAGTTATTAGACCTATTCGCCGGAATTTAGGAGACGATTTTTCGGAGGAACTTTTAGAAGAGCTTGTCTCCCTAGGACTTTCCGGTCAAGAACTGGTTCAACAATTTAAAATTGAGCGTGCAAACTTAAAGCAAGCAACACAAAAGATGCTTAAAGAAGCGGAAGAAATTGCAAAAGGAACAATGCCCGGCTTGACAATAGATGACGTTTTCAATTCCGAAGAGTAGTCTATGTACCAGATTATAATTACCCCTGGTGCCTCACGTTACTTTAAGAAAATTAAAGATAAAGGCTTAAAAAAAGCTTTTAAAACCGCGATCATTCGAATTGGCCAAGATCCGTTCATCGGAGATGCTAAGACCGGAGATTTAGCAGGCGTTTACTGTCTTGATTTACGGTTTAAAGGAATTAGCTATGAAATCGCCTACACAATAGTAGAACATGACGATAAAAAAGTCGTTATTGTTCTTGCTGGTACTAGACCAGATTTTTATGCACAACTTAAACAATATCTAAAAAATACTAAAACAGTTTTGAGTTCCTAACTTTTTTGAACCCACAACATTCCTTCGGCTTTGAAATGCTCAATGGGCCTGCGGCAATCAACCGTGGCCCTTTTTGTGCTCGTACGCACCACAAAAGAGCTTAAAACTTGAATTCTCCGCGGACAGTGATGCTGCTTTGTACCTAGGATTTGATGGCGATATGTCTCTACTATACAGGTACCTTTGGTCTGTAATCGTCTGGGCAAACGAGCACGGCCTCAACCAATTGTAAAAGATAACGGGGTACAATTACAGAAAAGAAACCCGGTTTATTGCTGTAAGTTAACTGCAGTTATAAAAATATTCGCTATTCATTTGATGAGTTCCGTTAATTGGATGCCGCTCTGTTCCTGTCCCCGAGACTATTTAGCGAATTTCGCAACGTTAGGAGAAAACGACCTCAACGGCACCAACCCCAAAAAGAATAAGTTAAAGCTGGAACTTCGGAGTTTAAAACAAGTTTCTTATCAGTTAAGTTTGCCGCCTCACCGGCTGCTGTGCACTCCTTATATTTATTCAGAGGAAGTAAAGGATCGAAGACTTCTTGCCTGAATATATAGTGATAAGTGGCGGGGAGGTTATCAGATGAAACACATCACGCTTAAAATCATACCGGAAATGGAACTGTTAGGCGGAGTACAATCCCAAACTAACTGGATTAAAAAAGAAGGCCCCGATGGAAAGGGTAATAAATATTTTCAGGCCTTAAAAGCCTTCTTTTCAAATTATAAAGGCCATCGGGCAGTAAAGTTATCGCAACAACTGACTGACTCGAAGTTCACTTACGATGCTCCCCCGGCCTTTATCTGCCACTTAGGTCCTTTACCTGATTTGGAATTAAAATACGAATACAGCGAATACCTTCTGGGGCGAGCTAAAGAACGGCAACTGTTAGAGGACTTTCGCCTAGCCCTGATAGAGCTGGCAGCGGAAAGTGACTTTTTATCCTTTTATCAAAAGTGGGAGCCTTATCTAGAGCGTTTTGCAGAAAAATCCAAGCAGGGCTTTCGCCAAAAAGAAATCGAAAAGTGGCTCATAGACTTCTTCGGCTGGAGCCCGGGAGGATTTCATTTAATTTTAGCGCCCAGCATGTTTCCCGGCGGCGGCTACGGTGCCAGCGTAACCAACCACGCTGGCCAAATCATAGCCTTCCAAATACTTTGCGACTGGGGAACAAGCGATAATGACCCCATCCTGCCCGCGGGAATAGCCCTGGAAAACCTCACCGTGCACGAACTCAGCCATTCCTTTGTTAACCCCTACATAGACGCCTATCCAAAGCGCGCTGCAAAACTAGAACACCTCTACAAGCCCGTCAAGGAAATCATGGCAAAACAAGCCTACAACAATGTCACGATTTTCCTATATGAAACCGTGATTCGAGCAATAGAGATCCTGTTCGCCCGGGAATTCTTCCCACCGGAACAAGAACAAAAAATCCTCGACTTTCACCAAGAATGGGGCTTTTACCTCACAGGCTTTGTAGTTGAGCAGTTAGAGCACTACCAAGCCGACCGGGCCCTTTATCCCACCTTCAAAGAGTTTGTTCCCTATCTTTTAGATGAGTTAAAATCGGTGCCTGTCCCCGACACTATTTGACGATTTTCCAAATTGAGGTCACAAAAACACAAAATTCCGGACCCTCCCTCCATAACCTCAAACCCCGAGATTCTTACCCATAATTTAAGAGGCGACCCTCCGGAATATTAACCCGGGGTTACCCTTCCCAGACGCTTATTATCTTTTTGGACGCACCAATTTTAAAAAATTTACCGGTAGTTTAGCAAATCATAGTTATTGCTGCTTCCGAAAGATGCCGATATCGATAATGTAGCCTATCCTAATTTAAACTGGAAACGATAAGGATTGATATTAAAAGTACATCATTGCTGTAAAGGCTATCGCTGCACACTGATAGAAAACGCCTATAAAATAATAAACTGTTGACTTTATACTATGCCGTAATAAAGAGGTAAAGAGGGTATATTCGGCATTTTAAAAGCAAAATAAAAGTTAAGACTGAAAATCTGCTAGATCTAACCACAATTGACGGAGCCCAAATATTTCACGAACATAGGAAAAGGCTGCCGAAAAAAGCCTACTTGTATCCGCAGCGGTGCATCATCTCTGGCCCCTAGGTAGCGGGAATAAACAGAGGAAAACAGAGGGATATACACGGCCATCGCCTTTTCCCCGCCGCTTGGCCGGTCAAAAGCCCTGTTTGTCAACTCCCTTCGAGGTTCTCCCGTTTTTCGGAAGTATCAACAAAACTAAAGCCGGCGGCGATAATCAAGTATTTCGCCAATTGTTTGATGAAACGACAGCGGCGAATCATACTCCGCCAGGCGTGCTTTAGCCCGGTCCACCTCGCTGCGCGAGTGATTTGTAACCCGGTTAAAGACTTCGTCAGTGAGAATGGTAACATCCGTTTTCAGAATCTCCGCCAAATCCCCGGTACCCAACTCGTTCTCCGCCCCCGCGGGCTTTGGCTTCCAGTTATGCTGCAGCGTCAAGCCGCTGGTCGTATCGCGTCTTTCCATCAGCCGATTCATGCTGCCTACCCATTCTTCTGCCCGGTAGTTCTTAGCGCGAATTTTTTGCCCCGATGACGGCTACTACCGAGGCGTGCCCGACTTGGTTATGGAGATCCTCTCGGAAGGGATCAAAGGTAACGACCTCTTAAAGAAACTTAATTTGTACCTAGAAGGCGGGGTGCAGGAATATTGGATTGTAGACCCCCAAAACAAGCAGGTGTTCGTCTATCATTTCGCCGAGGGGAACATCACCAACCAAAAGGCCTTTACCAGCCCCCAGAGCGCGGTTTCATTTCATTTTTCTGATTTAGCCGTGGACCTGAATGACATTTTCTTATAAGGCATTCGGGGATGCCCATTCTACCACTTCTCCTAACACAATCTAACCATTCTAATCAAAGATAGTGGTAGTAAGTACACTTCGCCGCTCAGCACCGCTTCCGTTTTTTCCCCAGTTCGCTTTTTATGCCTGCGCTTCGTCATCATTATCCCATTTTTCCCGCAGGCAATTTCGCCGCGGAACCACCGACTGCTGTAGTGCGGGTTCAGCCCCGTTATCTTCACACCACTACACCGCCGTTTTCTCAGAACACTGAGCTTGGAAACGATGCCATTCGTCCTGCATAATACCGTAATCATCGATTTCTGCCTTTTCTGGAAGACGGGCAAAACGGTCTCACCCGCCTCTATTTCCCAGGCTTGCAGCAGATCGCCTAGTTTCGCGGGTCTATTCATTTGCGGCCCCCACCTTCCATCTGTTAGAAACAAATATTGTCTTGCTCCCCGGCATTTTGAATTCAACCACGAACCGCTAAAGGGCACCTCTTGCTAAAAATACACTATAGTGAACCGTTAAGAACTCAAATACTTCGCGGCATCCAATTGCAGTTTTTGAAAGCCATCTTCTCTCCTGTTAACTTAAGCTTCCTTGCTGAAATAAACTTCATCGAGATCTTAGTGACGATTAAGGTAAATTTGAGCCCATGCCGCCTCCGGTGCCTTGGTAAAGCCCGGCGATTCTAAGACCGCTCCTACTTGGCGTCTGTAAAGTGACTAGATCCAAGTCGTTGGCCGCATGATCACTTTGTACTGCCTGGCCGCCCGCAACAACGGGTTTTGCCCCGCTATCTTGAAAGGCACTGCTCAAAAACCCCTTAGTCGGAAAAAACGGCATTTCGAGCTTCCGCGGATCCCTACTTATTATAGTGAAGCTGAAGAAAAATTAATTGAAAAGACACTTCTTGGCAAGATTTTCCTGTCCGAAAGAGAATAGTGTTCAAAAGGGTCTTTTTTGAACGGACCCAATCCAGCAGATAGAGGGGATAATGATGAAAAAGAGCGCTATGTTTCTATGCTTATTGTTGATGGTTATCCTTTTAGGCGGCTGCTTACCTGGTGACGGCACCACTGCCGGTGAGAAACCGGCCGGGTTTCTGTGGGGTATTTGGCATGGTCTAATTGCACCTATTTCTTTCATAATCAGCCTGTTTAAAGAAAACATCGGCATTTACGAGATTACCAACAGCGGATGGCCGTATAATCTTGGTTATCTCTTGGCCATCGGCGGCTCTTCCGGCGGAACAGTGCATTACAGAAAGAGAAGAAGATAGCCTAAGCCAGCCCAAAAGCCCGGCCGGCTATCGCCGGCCGGAACGCTTTTCCCCTATTCCCTTTCCTCACTTTTTAAGTACCTTGCACCCTGGCCGCCCGGCACAACCCGGGCAAATCTGCTGCACATGGCATTAAGTTGAATTCCCTCTACCACTTTTTGCGTTTGGTTACCAGATACATTTTTCCGCCGATGCTGAGCCTATTAAAGCCTTTTTCATCGAGATTGGCGAATCCATCGCTTTGGATCAGCTTAATCCCGGATACGCCGTTTAAGGCAGCATTTCTTTTTGATAACTCTACAGCCGCCTGCTTAATGTCGACCATAACGACGTTCTCCTCGCCAACCAGCTTAGCAGCGAAAATGCCTACCACACCGTAGCCGCAGCCCAGATCTAAGACTTTATCCCCCTTTCCAAAATCCAGATCCGAAAGCAGAGACAAAGTACCTAAATCAATACCTTTAGGAGCAAACAAAGCAGGGCTTGTTTCAAAAATCAAGTCAATGCCTTTAAGGCGCGTTTTGATCAAATTCGCACCCTCTTTCCCGAGTAAGAGAGTACTTTCACATTGCTGCGCAGACCCAAATAGTCTCGTCTTGCGGTGACTGTTTCCCACAACTTTTAGCTTCGAATTTCTCCATTGGGGTTCGCCAAGGCCTCGTCTCTGTCTTGCCGCCGGTGTAAGCACCGGAGTTATTACCTGCACCCCCGGAAACTCCTTGCCGAACTACTACTTTTTCATCAGCAGTTTGCCAAAATTCCTTGAAAGCATTGGAGCATGAATACGCCCGGTTCAGTCATTTACCTCCCTAAAGCGCTTTAGATCACTACCTGCAATGTGCTGCCTGTTACTGTCTTTTCTATTTGCACCTGGACGTCAATTCTTTCTTTTAGCTCGTTAACGTGGGAAATAATGCCGATTAAGCGGTCCCCTGCGGCTAGGCTAACCAGGGTCTGAATAGCCTGCTCTAAGGATTCATCATCTAAAGCACCAAAACCCTCATCCACAAAGAGGGTATCAATTGCCACGCCTCCGGCGAAGCTTTGGATCGCATCTGAAAGTCCCAGTGCTAAAGCTAGAGAGGCTTTGAAGGATTCTCCCCCGGATAGGGACTGTACAAAGCGGGGTTTCCCCGTATAATGATCATGCACGTCAATGTCCAGACCGGTGCGGGTGCGCAAATCCCCCGGTTCCTCCCGCCTAATCAGCTCAAAGCGGCCGTTCGTCATACTTCTCAGCCTTTTATTCGCTTCATGCAGGATCTGTTGGAAATAGAAAGCCTGGACGTACTGTTCAAAGGCTAACCTCTGTTTGCCCCGCAATTCCCCGTTCGCCGTCTGCGCCAAGTTCCTGAGCATCAAATACTCTTTACGATAATGCTCCAGCTTACCCGCTTCACCTTCTATAGCGGCGAGCAAAGGGCGGTTAATCTCCAGGCGGGTGCTGACGGCCTGGCGCAGTTTATCGAGGTCTTCCCTTTTTTCTTCAAGTTCAGTTCTTTCCGCCTCCAGCCCGGCTAGATCCTGTCTTTTTTTGTCCTTAGTCGCTTCCCGCAGCCTGACCAGATCGTGCCCGACTTTTTGCACTTCCTGCTCATAGGCGGCAATCTTCTCTTTGAGAGCCTCTAACTCTTCCTCATTTCTCAGTGCTTGCAGATAGGCTTCTTCCGAGGTAAAACCCAACTCCTCTCTTTTATTTGCATATGCTTCTCCAGCCGTCTTTTGATCTTCTTTTATTGTTTGCAGCCGCTTGCCTTCACTATCTAAAAGGATCTCATTGCGCTCCAGCTGTGCCTTAGTATCCAAATAGGCCTTTTCCGCCAACTGCAGTGCGTTCCGCAGTGACTTCAGTTGAGACTGCCAGCCCTGCAGCTCCTTTTTGGCCTGTTTTTTACCGGCAAACTCCAAAGATTGTTCTAAAGCGGTAAGCTGACCTTCCAGCTGAGAAATTGTAATGGATCGAGCTTGGATCTTTTCTTGGTTTTCTTGGATTGCTTTTTCATGCGCCACAAGTTCGTCTTCCAATGCCGCCAGCTCTTTTGCACACATTTCTTTGCGCTTAGCATCCTCTTCCAGCTTGGCCAAGGCAGTCCGGTTTACGTCCAAGGCGGCGGCGTTTGCGCCCCGGGCGGATTTAACCATGCTTTCTAATTCGGTAAGGCAGGTGTTTTCCGTAAAATCGGCAAACAATTCCTTGGCCTTCAGCCTTATCTGCCGCTCACCTTGGCGCTGCTTTGTTGTTTTTTCAGCCGCGAGCCGGCTTGCCTCTTGCATTTTCTTACGGGCCCGTTCTACTTGGTCTTGCAGCGCCTTTAATTCCTCTTGGGAGGGCGCTCGGGGATCAACAACCGCCTTGCGGGGATGTTCTATTGAGCCGCACACCGGGCAGGGCTCACCTGCTTTAAGCCCCAGCGCTAATAATCCTGCTTGTTCCCGGAAAAATGCCTTTTCCTGGGCCAGGCAGGCCTGATTAAAATCGCCGAGCGTTTTTTCCGCGGCGGCATAACTTATTTGCGCTGTCTTTAGCTCTTCTGCCAGAGCAGTTAGCCCGGCTAGGTCCTCTTGAAGGGAACCGAAGGCCTGCCCCCTTTGATTTAATTCGTCCCGCTTCTGCCGGCAAGTGAGGATCTGAACGTCGATTTTTTCTAAAGACCGAAGTTCTCCGGCTAACTTGTCTTTTTTGGTTCTATTCTTAGCCCGCTGTTTCTTTAGTCGAAGCAAAGCCGCATCCGAAGCGGCCTTTTTCCCTTGTTCTTTTTTAAGCTCTCGGGCTAAAGCTGCGGCCTGATCGTAGCGGGGCAAAAGCTTGGTTAAGCCCGAAATATTCTGGGTGAGGGTTTCCCGTTCCGGCTCCCTCTTCCTTTCTTGTTCGTAGGTTGTTTCTGCCGTTTTAAGTGCCTTCTTCTGATCGGCGATCGCAATTGTCATGGCCGCGATCATTTCCTGCAAATCCCGGCTGGCCTTAACTAATCTATCGTATTCTTTCTGCAGGGGCTGAACATGATACAGGGCCCGTTCTCCGGCCTTAAGCTCTGTTTGCAATTTTTGCTGAGCGCTCGCTCGGCTTTTTAGTTCTGCTGATCTTGTTTGGGTTTTGTCCAAATCATCAAAAGCTTGATTGAGGCGGCGGGCTTCCGTAATCTCAGTGATTTGAGCCGCAATTTGTTCAGCCAGGGCCCGCGATTGGGTGTCCAGCAAGACTTGCTGCGCGGCATCCTGGAGAATTAGTTCTTTGACCTTGGGAACAAGCTTAGGGGCACTGTGAATGTCGGCCTGGGCTAGTTTTGCCTGCAAGTTTTCTTCGTCCCTGGGAGTGCGAATATCTTTGAGATCAGCCAATATTTTGCCTTCCCCTGTTTTTAACTGGTCCCCGGCTTGATTGGCCCTTTCTTTTAACAAGTTCTGGCAGGCTAAAAAGACGTCAGTATCAAAGACGCGGCGAAAAATTTCTCCCCGCTCTTTGCTGTCCGCGTGAAGCAGGCGCAAAAACTCTCCCTGGGCAATCATGGCGATCTGTTTAAACTGGCCTGAGCCAATGCCTAAAATGTCTTCAACTTTAGTTTTAACCTCACCTACACCGGTGAGCACCGCGCCGCTGGGCAGGGTTAACTCCGCCCCCGCGTTTTGGCGGGTCAGCCCCTCTCCTACCTTTTTAGGCCTTTCATAGCTTGGGTTTCTTTTAATTACATACGTTTGGCCTCGGTGCGCAAAGGTAAATTCCACAAAGGTCTCGGCCTCCGGTGAGGCATGATCGCTGCGCAGCGTTTCCACATCCCGGGTGGAACCGCTGCTTTCACCGTAGAGAGCAAAGGTGATGGCATCAAAAACAGTGGTCTTGCCGGAGCCGGTGGGCCCTGTGATCAAAAACAGCCCTTGTGATCCTAAGGGGGCGAAATCTAATTCCGTTTGTTCCGCATAGGGGCCGAAGGCTGACATAATTGTTTTTAAAGGTTTCACAGCTTTCCTCCTCCCGCTTCGGCGAAGATCTCCTGCAGCACCCGGACCTGCTCCGGGGAAAGTTCTTCATTGTTTTGCAGTGCATAGAATTCAGCAAAGAGATCTAAAGGCCCTTTAGAGGTTAGATCAGCAGCGGCAGCTGCTTCCGAACGGGCACCCCGAGTACGCCTATTTTCAAACTCCAGGGACATTAAATTGGGGTAAACGGGCCGCAGTTGGCCTAAGGGATCGTATAGTTCTTCTTCATCCGTAAGGATAATGCGGAAGTAGTCTTCCTGCCCTTCCTTACTCGCTTGGCCCCAACGCAGAAGCTCTTCCAGAGGGCCTTTAATTTCCCGCAAATCCCGTAAGGGGGTGAGCGGGCACTGTTTTATTTCCAATTGGCCCTTGGGGCCAAAATCGACAATGGTCACCGATTTGGCGTGGCTGACCTCAGAGAAGGAATATTTTAAAGGAGAACCGGCATAGCGGATTTGCCCGCCCCCAATGCTCTGGGGCCTGTGCAGGTGCCCTAAGGCCACGTAATCAAAATCCCGGAAGACAGAGGCATCCACCGCATCCAGGCTTCCCGCGGAAACGGATTCAGAATCGGAGCG
>JAAYRS010000215.1 GCA_012518645.1 Bacillota bacterium | reverse complement strand
TGGTATCAAGAAAAAGCAGATCGACTTCCAGATTAAACAAGTTAGCGACTTGAAAGAAAACCTCTCTTTGGATGGGCTCTTCAGCCTGCAGAAGAAAATCCATAGTGCGGTAAAGATAGTGGGCATCGATTTCGAGAAAGCCTGGGATAAAGGCTTCTTCCTTAACCCAGTGCCCCGTGTAAAGTTTGCTTGAAGGATTAAGTGCTCGGTTGGCCACCATGGCAAAAAGCATTCTTTCCACCGGCATGGTGAAATTACGCTTAGCCAGAAGTTTTTCTATGACTTTCTTAATGCCTAGACGCTTCCACATCCCATCAAGCAGCCACGGGCCGCCAAGCTGGCGGGAAGAAACGAACTCAAAGGAAGCAGCCTCTGATTTCAAGAAGGGTATGCTTGCCAAATCATCCGGTTCCAGAAAGCGGGAAATGCTGTTAATAAGCCTTTTTAGATCCTCCGCATCCAGTTGATCCTTTCTACCGAAGTTAAAAAGGATTTTGGCCCTTGAAACGCCCGTTTTCGGGTCCCGATAATTATGAGCAAGCTGGACATATTCGTAATTTCTGCTTTTAACTGTTCGTAAATACATTGTAACTACATTATATCACTTATGTTATTTTGTAGCAAGGTATATTTAAATTTCGTTGTGCCTACAATAGTCGGGAATTTGAGTTACCCACACAAGTTGTTAACCGGTTTTGAGTTGTGCCTATTTCAGCTGTTTACTGTACAATTGAGAGCTACTCAGTTTCCAAAATCTTTAAGAACACCTGGACAAGCTCCGGATCAAACTGGGTGCCCGCCCCTTCCTTTAATTCCCTCCGAGCGGCTTTGCGGGGCAAAGCTTTGCTATAAACTCGTTCTTCGGTCATGGCATCGTAGGCATCTGCAATGGAAAGGATCCTAGTCAAAAGAGGGATTTTCTTGCCCGCCAGGCCGCAGGGATACCCAGTCCCATCCCACCGCTCGTGATGATAAAGGATATATTTTGCAATATGCTCAAGAGGCTGGATTGAAGCGACAATACGTTGTCCTATTTCCGGGTGTTTTTTTATTTCTTCCCACTCATCCGCGGTAAGTTTTCCCGGTTTGTTCAAGACCCTTTCGCTGACAGCAACCTTGCCAATATCATGAAGGAGCGCTAATAACCGAAGATCATCCAAAAATCTTTCCTTTAAACCCAGCCGCCTGCCAATGGCAACTGCGTAATCACCTACTCTCCTCCCGTGTTCTTCAGTTTCTTCACTTTTGGCATAAAGTACAGCCAATAGTGAAGAAAGGACGGAATGCTGGAGGCTTTCTTTCTGCAAGATTTTACGGGTTTTCAAATAAAGCCGTGCTTCCCTAAGGCCCTCTGTTATGGCTTTAGTATCTGTTTCGACAACACTGTAGCCCATTGTTAAACTAAGCCTGCCGGCCCCGCCCTTTCTTCTTTGATTATAGTGTTTTATGGCCTTTTCAACACTTTGAATTAATTTTTCCGCTTCTCTAGCTCCGGCCCGGGGCATTAGAAGCACAAATTCACTGCCTCCGGAACGTGCCAAAATATCTTCCTCCCGGCAACTGCCTTGGATGAAGTTGGCGGTTTTCCTAATAAGGCAATCTCCTTGGGCGCAGCCATAAACATCGTTGAATGCCTCAAGACCGTTAATATCAAAAACAACTATACCTAGCGGTTGACCCTCTAGTCGATTAAACCCGGCCATCTTTTGTTCTAAAGCCTTCCGGTTATATAATCCCGTTAAAGGATCTCTGCACCGAAGGTGCTTAATCTCAGCTTTTAGGTCTTCTCGCTTAGATATATCCAGAACGATACCCTCCAATGCCAGAACAGAACCATCCTCACGATAGACTCCCCACCCCAGCTCCAGAACCCGTTTTCTCTTCCCGTTTTTAGCAACCAGATCGTATTCAGATTGAAAAATATGTCCTAAATCAAGGGCCAACCGCCACTTTTTCCAAATTCTATTATGTTCATGGCCAGAAAGCAGATCCTTGTAAGAGACCACTGCATCATGTATCAATTCTTTTGGGTGGTACCCTGTTAACTCTAGAGCACCCCGAGAGACAAAGTCCAAAGTCCAGGGATGGTCGTAACTGCGGCGGTAGACCATACTGGAAAGGGGACATGGCGAAACGCCGCTCTCAAGCCCGGTCTTTTCTCCAGGTTCAACTGAAGGGACCCTTTCCATAAGAGTAAAATAGCCTACCTTATTTGTCTTGTGCTCCACTGGCGAAATGATCTTCATCCTTACCCATAGGCCGGCTCCGTCAGGCCTGGTAATTTGTAATTCAATGCAGTAACTCCGTTCTTCCTTGAGAGCCCTTTCAAGGAGTTTTTGCTTTTTTTGAAAATCTTTAGGATCTAGAAATTTTGACCAAGAAGGGTTTTCCTTATCCCCGGCCCAAAATCCCAAGATTGTTCTCGCCTGCCAATTGAGATTTTTGAGCAAACATTCCCCGGAATCGGCGCAGTATTCACTTCGAACAATACCTACTGGGATTTCTTGGAACAAGGTGTGCCATGCTGTCAAAGCAGATTCCCGTCTTTTTTCCGCTAGGGCAGTCCCTTTGATCCAAATCAAATACAGACCGGGAAAAATAAAGGCGAGACCGAAGGAAATAATCGTCTCCGGAATCATCTTAGTCCTGATCTTCGCCTTCCACTGCAGGGTATTAAAGCTAAGCCCGACAAAAAAAGTGGTGTTTTCAACACCGACGGACAAAAGAGGCACAAGTACTGTAGTCAGTCCGCTCTCACCGGATTCGGTTAAACACCCGGATTTGCTTAAAATGGGCCTCTCATTAGAATTTAAAATTTCTTCTTGGAGTTCCGTAGTTAAATTGATTTCCCCGTTAAGGCAAGAATCCGTTAGAACAGAAATTCTTCCGTTGCTTTTAGCCAAAAGGAACGAATGGTGCAAAAAAGATGTATTTTCCACCACCCCGGCAAGCATGTTTTTAACAGGATTATCATCTGCCATCCCCGGCCGGAACGTAAGATTTAAAATCTCGGACCTGGGTAAAAGTGCTCCCAATGATTTTGCAAGATTAATAGCCTCCCCGCTATAAATATCCTCGTATCTATGCTGGGCCGCGCCAAGGTAACACAATGCGGTAAAGATTGAAATTAGAAAAATAACGCCTACCAGCATCACTTGAGTCCGGGTGAAACCGTAAAAAAAACCACTATTTTTGGCCTTCTTAAAATTAGAAACCATCCCGCACCCCTTTACTCCCTAATGCCGCTAAAGGTCAACAAATTTAACCGCAATTTCCTGCCAAACTCACCCCACCCGGCAGCTTTCTTGCTGTCCTTACCCAAAATGGCTAGGTGGCCATTCGACAATTTATTTCTAAATCCTGCTTTTTCTGACACGTTCCGCGGGGATTTTGCTCAACAAATCCACAAGGATTAAATAGAGCGGCGATAGAGAATTTTCCCCCCAAGTTATAGTTCCAAGTCCATAGAACCGCTGATTTTCTCTTTTAAAGGGACAAAAAAATAACCCGGAGCCTTCTCCGGGCGGATCTGTAGGAAAAAGGCAGGCCGGGGGCAAGCCTGTTGTTCGACTTGTAAAGGGATTGCCCTTTCCTCTGCCAACCGAAATTTCCAGTTAAAACATACTAAACTTTAGTTCTTCTCCAGTGTTTTCCTTCTCTTGCCTGCCCCAAAAATAACATCGCTTCTTCCTAATTCTGCTTCAGGGGCTTCGCTATCAAATCTTCCTATAAATTTGTTTCGCCTGCAGGCCTGTCCGTTCCAATCGGTGTGCGCCGTTATTTTCCCTCCGAACTACTAAGCAACCAGGCGGTTATTCTAGAAAAGTATTGAGACCCCCGCCCAGCCCGCGCCGATATTTAGTTCAACCTGTTCATTAAGTCTTAAATCTACTGAGAATTTCCCATTGCGCCCCTGGCGTTTAAGCCAACTGACCGCCACATTTCCGAGGAAAGCGTCCACCTTAAGCTGCCAGTCAAGCCTATTTTCAGTAATTCGCAGACCGCCCCAAACCCTTGTTAAAAAGGAACTGTACAGATCACACTCCAGCCACGGCTCCGCCTTTTGGCCCTGAATGGTCAGCCCGCAGCGCCAGCGGTAAAAAGGCGAAAACACAACTTCGGCCCTAAAGGGGTAACTAATGCTGAAAGCGTGTCTTTCCCGCCTTCTGGATTTGAAGTCAAGCTGAGGGAAATGCTTGCTGTAAAGTTCGTGCAACCAGAATACGCCCGGGGCCTCCTTTTCGGCGAAGGCCGGCCCCGCGAAAAGGAGGGGCACCAAAAGATCAGTGTTCTTTAAGCCGGCATGATTGCCCCGTTGTGCTCTAAAAGCAAAGGGGATCCGCGGAGAATCAATGACAATCACAATATCCCCAACAGACGGGTTACTAAGGTAGCCAAAAAGGTTAGGCGGTGCTGCCGGATAAAGGTGATCTTTAGTGTGCTGAAGCCATTCTTCTTTCGATAAATAAACGTCTGCACAGCCCGCTTCTAGATAACCGAAATAATCACTGCCTAGAAAAGAATATAAATAGCGATCCCCGCTGCGGCTAACCTCGAAGCTGCCTCCGCTGCTATAACCCCTAATAACATCTTTGGATATTTTGACCAGAGCAAGATCTAATTCTGCCTCCTTAGCCATTTGGCGGGCAAGTTCAACCTTGTCCTCGGGATTATAAAGATAGATGTTGGGGTAAGCTAAAAATTTTATCCGCGATCCCAGTGCATCTAGAATGACCCGTTTGTGGTAAACGACCTCTACATCTTCTGTGGTCATACCATGATCGGTATAGAGAATTACATTAGCCCCGTCTAAACGTCCGCTTTTAGCCGCCAGCCCTAGAAAATAATCGAAACGCCTAAGACTTTTCAAATGATGGTCCCTTCCTAATAGATGCCCCATCACATCTGTGTGAAACCAAAAAAATTCAACAACATCCTGAGTTTCCCATAGTCTTTCAATGTTCAGCAAAGACAGTCCCGCCAAATTGGTAAGTACAGGAAAGCCCAGAAGAAACTGGTGCCTATTACGCCGGGAAAAGCTTGAAACTAGTTCTAGGAAAATGGGGATATCCCTGATTTTTCTACCCGTTTCCCTTTCTAAAAACCCCCAGCCGATAAGTGATTTTTGAGAATTATCCAAGCCTTCTTTTAAGCGGGGATAAATCATTTCCGTTCCCCCGGGGTAAAGTGTGAGGCCATATCTAGACTGCTGTCCAGAGGCAAATAATTCAGCTGTGTTAGGAAGCCTGCCTTCTTCTAACTCTTTAAAAAAATCTATTGAGGATACAGCATCCAAGTGGATTATCAAAAACTTGTCCTCTTTGGCTTCCGCCGAACTCGCTGCACTAAAAATAATCAACAACATTAAGGCCAAGCTTAGAAAGTAATAGTATTGTCTTCGCTGCTTTTTTTGCTGCACTATAATCCTTCTTTCCTTGTTTTAGCGAAATATACAAAAAGTTGTGCACTAGCTTGAAGATGGGGCCGCAACCGCCCTAAAGCGGCAACGGCGGCCTATAGCCTAACAGAAACAAGCTGATCTGTCTGAATTAAGCGGGCTTTCTAAACCAAATCCAACCCTCTTTTTGGGCCGCTTGAGATTCAGCCCGGACGGACACCTTTTCTGCAAAAAATCCAAACCGGGCAGAACACATATAGCCGCGTCGAGGGGGTCCGACCGGTAAGCAAGGTTTCTCGAAAATTCCCGACCTCAAAAAACCTTTTCAACCTCGGCTGGTACTTTCTCTCTTTGAGCTGCATTATTACGTTCCTGTAACCGGTAACGCTTACACCGCGGCCTAGAAGTGTTGCCTCGAGGTAGACCTCAACTGCCCCAACTTAGCCTAATTTTTCCTTTTGTATTCATCCCTGAAAAATATATAACGTTTTATTTCAAAAGATTTATTCAATGCAGCTGATTGGAAAAGGTCCGTTTCCACGTATTTAAAACCCAGTTTCTCAATTACCCTTTTTGATTGCCTGTTATTTACAAAATGCCCGCTGGTCAGCGCATCTAAACCCAGCTGTTCAAAACAATAAGCAATAACGGCTCTTCCTGCTTCCGGCATTAGTCCCTGTCCCCAATAGTCCTTGGCCAGAACATAGCCCATCTCCCTAATTTTTAAACCCTCGTAGCCGGACCGGCCATCTGTCCAGGAATTATGCAGGCCTAAAGAGCCGATGGCCCTCCGATCTTTCCTATGGTAAAGGGCAAAGACCTCCTTCTTT
>JAAYRS010000214.1 GCA_012518645.1 Bacillota bacterium | reverse complement strand
GATTTAATTGCAACCACCTTTTTAGATGTTGATGAACTGCAGACCTTGATTAAACTTCCCCATATACCTACGCTGGGGATCGTGTTGGAATTGGAATTGGAGACGGTGGTCCGTGTTGCCAGGCTAGCACAAAACAGTATTTTGGCTGTAGTTTGTAGTACTGATGCTTTTGCAACCACTGTAAAACAGTCTTTTTGCAAATCGGGTATTGATAATCTAGATTTTATTTTCACCACCGCTAGTGGGGAGCAGTTAGCAAAAATCATAGCTCAGTGTGATGCTGTAGCTGTCAGTGCTGAACGAACAACGGAAATGCTGGGCTGGATTCAAGAAGGCGTACAGATAGAAATAATTAAATTGAAATACAGAATTGATCAAGGTTCTTTAAATATGTTGCGTTGTTATCTAGCGGACCTGAGGAATCAAACCTGACCAAAATATAGGGGTGACAAATTATGTCCGAAGAAGGGACCCTAATCCGCATTAATGAGAAATGGTGTAAGGGATGCGGTATTTGCATTGCTTTTTGTCCGACCAACGTGTTAAAAGCCCGGGATGACGGTATAGTTTTTGTGGCAAATCCCGAAGCATGCACACGTTGTGGTTTGTGTGAATTAAGATGCCCCGATTATGCCATCAGTGTCAGTGTAGGAGGCGAGACTATTGCTAACAAAGACTGAACGAAAAGTGCGGCTTCTTTCCGGCAACGAAGCATGCGTATATGGAGCCCTAGCAGCCGGTGTCCGCTTCTTTGCTGGATACCCGATTACGCCCTCAACTGAAATAGCTGAAGGCTTGGCAGAAGAACTACCTAAGTACGGTGGTAAATTTATTCAAATGGAAGACGAAATCGCCAGCATGGCTGCTATAATTGGTGCCTCCTTGGCTGGGCTTAAATCTATGACCGCTACGTCAGGACCTGGCTTTTCGTTAAAACAAGAAAACATTGGTTTTGCAGCCATGACTGAAATTCCATGTGTTATTGTAAATGTTCAGCGTTATGGCCCTAGCACAGGCTTACCGACCTCGCCTGCCCAAGGCGAAATAATGCAAGCTCGATGGGGTACCCATGGTGACCACCCGGCAATAGCTGTTATGCCATCTTCGGTCAGAGAGACTTTTGATCTCACTGTGAAAGCGGTGAACCTTGCCGAAGAATTGCGGACGCCGGTGATCGTCCTTTTGGATGAAGTTGTGGGACATATGCGCGAGCGAGTAGAATTACCCTCATTTGAAGATTTGCCAATAGTTGATCGAACTAAACCTACATGTTCTCCCCAAGAATTCTTACCGTACAAACCTGGGCCTAATCTCGTTCCGCCTCTGCCCGCGTATGGCGACGGATATCGTTTCCATGTATCTGGCCTTGTTCATGATGAAACCGGCTTTCCTTCCGGAAAAGGATCGGACGGCGATGCTTCTATCCGGCGTCTGTTAGCTAAAGTGGAAAAACGACAACCAGCTATTGCACAAGCGGAACTATACCGTACAAAAGATGCTGAGGTTGTCGTTATAGCTGCCGGTTCAGTCGGGCGCTCGGCCCGAGCTGCTGTAAAAGAAGCCCGATCCCAAGGCATAAAATTAGGATTACTACGTCCTATTACGGCTTGGCCGTTCCCAGCCGAGGCTCTTGATTCTATTTCTGAAACAGCATCAACGATCATTGTTGCAGAAATGAATATGGGCCAAATGATTTTAGAAGTGGAAAGGCTAGTGGCTGGACGAGCACAAGTTGTTGGACTGAACCGAATTGATGCCGAGCTGATTACACCAGAGGAAATTATTATCCGCACCCAGGAGGTGACTGGTAGTGGAAGTGTCCATTGAAAAACTAATAAATAGATATTGTCGTACCAGTAAGCTGCCACATATTTGGTGCCCAGGCTGTGGAAATGGTACTATCATGGCTGCAATTATTCGGGCTTTAGATAAGATCAATATAGATCAGGATAAAACAGTAGTGGTTTCAGGCATTGGTTGCTCTTCTCGGGCCCCCGGCTATATGAATTTCGATACTTTGCACACCACCCATGGACGGGCTCTAGCTTATGCTAGTGGTATCAAGGTGGCTAATCCTGACTTGAATGTAGTTGTAATAACCGGTGACGGGGATTGTGCAGCTATCGGTGGAAAT
>JAAYRS010000213.1 GCA_012518645.1 Bacillota bacterium | reverse complement strand
GCGAGTTAGCTCTTTCAAGGATTTAGCCTGATGGGGGTGGTCTAAAAAAATAGCGTCCGCAGGCAATAAAGCTGTGTGAAGTGAATGATCTTGACAATATGTAATCAGCTTACGGCCCAATCGGTAGGCGTGCTTCTTACCCTTGTTAACAATGATAGCGATGTTTTTAAAATGCATTACCTTATCCCCCTGCCAAAAACATAGACAATTGCCCCTCCCAGTATAGCAGCAACAGTGAATGTTGAAAATAAAGCACCCCAGGGCAAAGGCCAACGAAATGCAACTTCCCGCCAGGTCCTGGTTCTCATATCTACTAGCAATATACTATGGGCCCGAAAAGCCAGTTGGTACTCCAATAATTGCCGCCGGGTACGAGCATTTAATCGTGGGGCTGTGCGCCCGCTCTTTACTTCCACCACATACTTGCGCCAACCTCTCTTTATAATAAAATCCGCCCTGATAGTAGTAGTGCGTTCTTTCCCATCTACATAAACCCGGGAGGTGGCAGCAGGCTGGCGGCAGATAATACGAAATCCTTGCTGCTCCAACAATTTCGCCGCTTCTTCTTCTGAACGCTTAGCCCCCGCCAAGCGGCGTTTGCGAAGCCAACGTTGCCCCAGGGTGTGCCCAAAATATAAGCTGACCATCCCCAAAATCAATCCTAAAATAAACACGTCACCCCGGGTCACTTACCTTCTCCTCTCAGCTTTAAAGTTTGCTTAACTGTGTAAAATCCTTGTGCCAACTATACAATATGAGTGTAGTGGTTGGTATTACTTAGGCTAATTCAGCATGGGCCCTTTTTACTAACCAAGGAATATCAAGTTTTGGCCTTGTAAAATTAGGATCAGCCCTATAGGCATAAAGCAAATATTCGATATTCCCTTTAGCCCCTTTAATGGGTGAAAAGTCCAAGCCGGCGCAAACAAGCTGTTGACCGAATATAGAAATGGTTTTTTCCAACACTTCCTGGTGCAAAAGCGGATCCCTGACAATTCCTCCTCTACCAACTTTACCCTTCCCGACCTCAAATTGCGGCTTTATTAAGGCTATTATTTCCCTTTTGCCTTCCAGGACACTTACCACCGGAGATAGTATTTTTTTTAGGGAAATAAAGGAAAGATCGATACAGGCTAGTTGGGGTTTGGGATTGAATTGATCTTCGGTTATATATCTAATATTAGTTCGTTCTAGCACCACCACTTTTGGATCTTGTCTCAACTTCCACGCCAATTGCCCATAACCAACATCAACAGCATATATGAGTGCAGCACCATGCTGGAGGGCACAGTCGGTGAAGCCTCCGGTGGAAGCCCCAGCGTCCAGGACAATTTTCCCTTCGAAATCCAGGTTAAAGCTGCTGATAGCTTTTTCTAATTTTAATCCGCCCCGGCTAACATAGGGTAAGTCATGGCCCAACAAGGTCAATTCGGCATCCCGTTCCACTCCAGTCCCCGCTTTGTCAACACGTTGGCCATCTACTAATACTTCGCCCGCCAGAATTCGTGCCTGGGCTCGATGGCGGCTGGATACCAAGCCCCGCTCTACTAATAGCAAATCTAGCCTTTTACGCGCCACCGGCATCACTCATTCTGAATTTTTTCGTTTTTTGTTGGGAACCAAAAAAATTATAAAAACTTGTTCGAAGACTTTCTTCATCAAGGCCACACAGTCTGAGTTGTTGTTTGCGACTGGCAT
>JAAYRS010000212.1 GCA_012518645.1 Bacillota bacterium | reverse complement strand
GACGGCGAAGCAAAAGAGAGTGAAACAGCGTAATATTACGTCACTCAAATTCCACGGCATGCGTATAAGATTTAGCTTTGCCCTAATCGGCGGCCAGGCTGACAATACCAGAATGTAAGGGTTATGTGAATCCATCCCAAAATTTAAAATAAGGCGAAGTTCTCTAAAGGCTGTACTGGAGGCTAAGTGCCTTTCATCCAAAACAATTAGGGGTGTGATCTTTCTTTCGCAAAGCATTGCCCGGGTGGCCTGTTGAATCTAATGGATTGTCCTTATCCGCTGGAAGGCGGAGGCTTCCTCTAGTTCGATTGCTAGTCCGTTTAATAACTCTCGAACGTTTAGGGTAGAAAGGGTGAAGTAACAGGGGCTGTATGAAGCCGGATTCAGCTGTTTAAGATATGCCCTAAGTGCGGTAGTTTTTCCTACTCTCGGCTTCCCTATCACCGGGCCGATGCCCCTTGTGACCTCCAGAAACTTCAAATGAGAGTTTAGTTCCACATTGGATTCAGAGTAAATAATTCCCCTAGGGGAACCTCTTTGCGCAAAGGATTGAACTTTAAACCGAAGAATTGTAAAACCGCATTAGTTTTCATCCCCTTTCACAGCCTTGGAATAGAAGATTGTGAAAGTGCCTGTTCGGGAAGTTGCCCGGTGAGAATTCGGCTTTCGGCCTGCCGATCCATTCCCGCTCGTAACGGATTTCAACCGTTGAGCCGGCCAGTGAATAATCTGTTTCGTAGATCACGTTGTTAACCTGCAGGATAGCATTAAACCGGACTTTCCGTGGGGCACGCAGCAAAAATAGAGCATCCGCCACGGCCGGATCGCCGATGTATTCGATACGATCCGCCTGTTCCATGAAAAAATCAAGCGGGCTTTTGCACAAAGCACTGTGCTTTTTGCGATGATAGTCTTCATCTCCCGGTGCCAATAACGTCCGTTTAATTCTTTCAGGCCAATGTCTTTATTAATCGTATTTAGAAATCGTGTTCTGACTGTCCTAAAGAACCTTTCTTGCTACCTTTGCCCGCCGCGTGGTAAGGCCGGACGTGCACAACCGAACATCCAAACCCGGCACAAATCAACGCAAGCTGCTGTGTCCTGTAAATTTTGGCGTTCTGTATAAAGCGTTTTAGGTTTGCCGTTCATCTTTAATTCGAGGCCCGTGCAGCACATCGGCCTGCTATAGTTGGTTAATAAATTTTATAGGCCAAGCGTTTCTTCTTTTTAACGGTTTCACCGCTTAGGCCCTTTAGGACCGGCTGGTTAGTTCGACACACCCTTGAGGAATATGTTCCTGTGGCGAACAGCCCGGATTAAAGATTTTTTGCCCAAAGCACCCCCGGATAGAGACATGGCTTTATTTTATTAAAATCCAGAAGAATAGAATAATAAAAATTCACACGTTAGATAATGTCAATCTACTGCAGGGCGAATAAAGATCCCCTTACCCGTCTCGACGAGCCTGATTTACCTTTAAAAATCAATTTTTGCATTAGATATACGCCTTAAAAGATACTAACGGCGGCCCTGCCCCTTGCCGTAGCCCGGGGATCTTATCAAATATTTCATAACTTATCTCACTTACTTTAGGAAGTGCCTTAGGGCATTTTATTGGATCAGTATAATCCATCTTTATAAATGTGCTTGAATCCCTTTCCAGTTCTTGTTTAGATGGCCTATCACCCTTTCAATGCTTTTACGACGCGAATCCTCTTGCGCTTTTTCTAAAAACGAAATCAATAACCGATTCAGGCAGGACAATCTACCAGCCCAAATTGTCTTAGTTAAAGCATTCCTTTTGTCTTGGCACCTGCGGCCCGGAAAACAGCTTCTAGTTCTTTTACTTCTTTATTTCCTATTTCAGCCCTTAAAAAATCTACAGCTTCGTTAAACTATTTTCCGGTATTTGCAAATTTATGGCGTAAATATGTCTTTTTCATAATCCATCCGCTCTAATTCTTGCTAAAGCCCGGCAAAGCTTGATTATCTTTGGGAGTTAGAAAGCACCCGATACTACTTGACACACTCCCCAAAAGATGCTTGATAAATAGCTGATCTTATTTTACGGTATACTAAAACAAAGAAATGCAGTTAAGGAAGCGCTGGCCGTGCAAAAGGTAAATTATCCTGAGTTTCGGCGCTTAATCACGTTTGCTGATCGGGATAAAAGAATCCAAGCCTTGTTTTTGATTGGTTCTTATGAAACCTCCCATTCTAAGCGATTTGGATTTTGCTTTGCTCACTGCCGGGGTTTTATCCGTTTTGGAGCAACTTGCCTTTTCCGCAACTTTTTCGATACTCAACCAAGAGCTAGCTTTTGATCAGCACTCAATGGTGGCGGCTTTGCCGACCATGACCGCCGCAGCCTTCCACTGCTGTAATGAAAATCGCGCAAACCTTACGGAAATACTTTGAGTAAATACCTTTATTCCAGTTCTCAAACGAGACCGGAAGGCATACCTGGTAACGCGGGGATCACTTTTATGATAGCGCATATCTCTTTTATTGTTTAAATTGAAAATTACAAGAAGATCTTTATTCAACACCCAGAAAGCGGGTTTGGTTTAGATTAAGAATGGGTATTTTTGGGGGTCAATTAATTTCCTATTTATAGTTCATGCCAATGCTATAGAACCCTTTCTAAATCAGGCTAATGATACCCCAATTTTAACTTATTTTGCTCCCCTTTCTTAATTTAAAATGCCGCCGTACACCGTTGCGCACCGGTGGCGTTTATAATTGCCTCTTACCTTTTATACAAGCCGCCTGTATTTTACCAGGGACAGCCTATCAACGGGCGTTGATAATATGAGAATGAATTATGCCAATCTTTCTGCCAATGAAATAAGCGATAAAACCCAATATAACAATCAAGCCGATTTTAATTTCCAAAGGGCTGAAATTCTTTTTTATAAAATCTTTTATCCGGCTGTAAATGTTTGCTGTTTCTTCCATTTAATTATGACCCCCTTACTACCTAAATTTGTAATGTTCCATTGCAATAGACTGTGTCAAGTTAGCTTTCACATGTCCAACCCCGGTAGTAATTCTATCCAAGATCCACTCCTCTCGTTCGTCTAAAGTCCTTGTAAGAGATTCGTGAAGATTACCCTTAAATAATCTCGAAAGTGTGGTTAAAATAG
>JAAYRS010000211.1 GCA_012518645.1 Bacillota bacterium | reverse complement strand
GCCAGCATCTCCCCTGACCCCCGGTAAAGTACCAGGAACGTTAAACGACTAAGAGTTCATAGCATGATTAAAGAAATTGGCGGAACATACAAATACTACCTTACAAACTATTACCACCGGTTAAAAGAGATGTTCATAATCCCCCAATTGGCCAATAATTAATGTGTAAGGCATTAAAAAATTGTTGCCAATTTTGTGTAGAACTTAAGTAAGGAATTAAGGACCTAATTTGTTGTTCTTTGCATTAGCAAGCTTGTTTTGGGCATTACCAGTTCTGATATTGATTTTCTATTAGCATTGTTTAGGGTCAAATCCACATAGGCATCAATTCCAGCAAGTTTTTTTCTTTCCACAGCACCGCCCATAATTAAGTTAGCAGGATCTGCTGCTCTTAAAGCATTCAGCTCCGCTTCAGTCGGAAAGGGTGCCGTTTTTAAATTTTCTGATATCTTAAGATCCCAACCTACTGAAGCTTTTACATCCTCCACCATTACTCCAGGATAGATTGTATCCAAATACATCTCTCTTGTCTTAGATTCAAAGTAAAAAAGAGCCTTATCAGTAACCACTGCTGAAGGACCATTTCCAAGCAGACCAACCCTTTCCCGTGCCCCCGGGGTTCCGTCCAAAAAGCCTGGCGTGGTTAGATAGTCCACCTTCTCCACAAAACGGTTTCTTTCCAGTTTCATCATTACAACAACACGTCCTACCGAAGAGCCAATGTCGTTCCCCCCACCGCTTCCAGGCAAGCGCACTTTTGGTTTGTAATAATCTCCATTGAAGATGACAGTGCTATTCAAATTTCCATAGCGGTCAACCTGTGCAGCTCCCAATACTCCCACGTCATAAAACCCGCACTGCAGGTCTCCAAACACATGCCACTCAGAAGTAAGGCTTAAAGCATAGTCAGCAGCTGAGGAATCCCCTACGTTAAAATCTACCCTCATTTTTTCCGGCCCGATGCAGCCGGACTCATAAACCAAGGTTAAATGAGGCGCGTGAAAACGCTTAGCAAGGATTCCCGCTACCAAGGGAATACCGATGCCCACAAAAACGATTTCCCAGTCCTTAAATTCTTTACAGGTCATAATAGCCATCATTTCTGCAGGTGTATAATTGCGACAATACATGATTGACGGATCACTCTCCTTTAAAAAATGTCATATTAGAAATCTCTAAGCACGAATACGATTAAACTGGCGCTCCAAATATGTCAATTTCTGTAATCGGTTCCAGCCCACCTTGGTACAATATGCACTATGGTCCTCACATTCGTATACATAGGTATCTAACCACTGCAAAAATCCTTCACGTGTACTGCTGGCCTGGTGAAACTCGCCGCAGAAGAGTACGTCATAAGCATAATAACCGTAACATGACTGGGGATGACACCCATAGGGCACTTGAACCACCGCGTCCACACAATAAAAGGGAATAATGGTTAAATTGCCGTTTCTCCTGATCTCTTCGGAGGATACAATTTCCTCGCAAGTAATTATCGTGTGTTTGGCTGCCCGGACTTTGTTTTCATCATTGCCTGTAAAACCCCAGACCTGGGCATTGCCCATAATATCGGCACGCTGGACATGTATAATAGCTACATCAGGCCTAGCGGCGGGCACCAGTGCCAGAGGTTTTCCTTCGTACGGATCATTTATTACTTTAATTCTTTTATTATGTTTGAGTATATCAGAACCCAGCATGGAGCGAGTAGCCATAAAGGGCAAGTTTAATGCTCCAGCCAAATAGCGCATGCTGATAGCCGCATTGGACCAGTCCTCCACCTCAATAGGATGGGGATTCCCCTGCTCAACAGCACGGCGAATGTTGGGGGCGAG
>JAAYRS010000210.1 GCA_012518645.1 Bacillota bacterium | reverse complement strand
TAAAAACAGCATGATTTATAGCTATCGGGAGCCATTTGGAGCAATACTGTGAATTACAAATTCCACGGAGCTAGGGACACCATCCTTTATTGTATTTTATCAATTTGAGTCTCTTCTGTAAGTCCTTTAGACTAACTACACTTTACGCGGGTACCTGCGCCAACTACCCTAACATTCTGGGTTAGACCGCTACTTAAAAAGTCTGCGATGCGATCATCCCATAGTTTTATTTCTTCCGGATCACTTATTTGAACCAACCCCTTTTGCTCTAAGATGGTTCAATTATGTCATGCTCCAAAGAAGAATGTTAGGTGTGGTAGCTTTGACGCTTACAGTTAAATCGTAGCCATCAGCATCGGAGCACTAGTCTACGCACTCATCATTTACTTCATGAAAATCCCTGAAGTAGACTCAACAATAGTCGCTGTAAAAAAGAAGTTTACAGGCAGACTAAAACAAAAAGAACAAAGCTAAACGAAGCCCCCGGATTATTACCGGGGGCTCATCTATTGTACGGGCTTATAAAAGTTTAAAATAAAATTGAAACCACCCTTCCCTCACTCTTATAAAACTCCCGGCAGGATTCACTCCTAAGAAATAGAAGACAATAGGAAAAAGCTGGGCATAACAGGGATTATAGGAGGCAGACACAGATATGGACAAAGATGTAAATCTAAAACCAATCTACGAACTATTAGGAAAACACTTCATCATTCCCTTCTATAAAAGGGGTTACCGCTGGGTGCCTTCCCAAGTAAACGACTTACTCAACGACATCTGGGAATATGCAAAATCGGGCAAACCCAAAGAATTCTATTGCCTGCAACCCATCGTAGTCAAACAAAGAAACTCCAAAGACATTCCAAACCCCATATACGAAGTAATCGATGGCCAACAACGCCTAACAACCATTTACATCATCTTGCAATACCTAATGAAAAAGCAGATGAATGTAACCTCCTTAGCCTCAGAATACGGAAAAGAAATATTTTCCGTTCAGTATGAGACAAGGCCCGCAAGCGGTCAATTCTTAGCAAACATCGCCTTTGCTGATCATGACAACCCCAATAGAGAAAACATAGACTTCTACTACATGTCCTTAGCCTATGGCACCGTAGAAAAATGGTTCGAAGAATCAGGGAAAATTAGAGACCGGAGCGACCGCGAAACATTCTTAAGAGCCTTAATGGGCAAAGGCGACGACGGCGCCAGCACCAGGGTAATCTGGTATGTCGTAGGCGAAGAAGAACAAAGCATTCCCCTTTTTCGCAGGCTTAACATGGGGAAGATCCCCCTCACAAACGCGGAACTAATCAAAGCCCTATTCCTCAGTTCCCAAAGCTTTGCCGAAATAAGTGAAACAGAGGCAGCCAAAAGGAAGGTGGAAATATCTTTGTTCTGGGACAACATGGAACAAAGCCTGGGCGAGCCGGATTTCTGGGGCTTTTGCACCAATAAATCACCGGAAGATTACCCCACTAAGATAGAGTTACTGTTTGACCTAATGGCCAAGAAAACTGACGACCATATAGACCCCCTTTACACCTTTCTCTACTTCGTGGAAAGACTGAATTCAAAAGAAGTAACTCTTTGGGAACTCTGGCTTGAAGTGGAAAATTACTACCTAACCTTACCCAACTGGGCCAGAGATCGTGATCTCTACCATAAGATCGGCTACCTTATAGCTGTGGGGGCAGACAAAATAGGGGAAGGGAAACAATCCGTTTCCTTAATCGAGTACTCTCTAAGTGGTACGAAAAGTCACTTTCGAGCTAAAGTGGATGAACTTATCCGCAAAACGGTTAACTTCGATTTGAGGGAACTTTCCTATGACGAACCGAGAAATCATAACAACATCCGAAATTTACTCTTACTTTTTAACGTCGAATCGGTGCGGAAAGCTACAACCACTTCTTTCTATCCCTTTAAGGCCCACAAAGCTATGGGTTGGACCTTAGAGCACATCCATGCTCAAAACGCGGAACTGATGGACCGTACCAAAAAAGAACAATGGGTTTGCTGGTTGGATCTTCATTTTCGGACCATTCAAGATCTTCATTTGGAAAATCCTAAAGAAGGTAGCTGGCTTGAGCTGTTAGAGAGAATGGAGAAGTTCGATGCAGATGTTATGACTTGGGAAACATTCAGCCTTTTGGCGAACGAAATCATGGCCAGCTTTACTTCTGATGAGGATAACTCAGAATACGATCTGCACAATATTTCAAACCTTGCCCTTTTAGGGCACAGCGAAAACGCATCCTTAAATAATTCTGTTTTTGAAGTGAAAAGGCGGGCTGTCATCAATATGGACAAGGAAGGAAAATATATTCCCCTTTGCTCTTTGAGGGTATTTCTCAAATACTATCACAATGGTCAAAGTTCACAGCAACTTTATTTTTGGAGTAAAGATGATCGGGAAGGGTATCTCCAAGCTATGGAAGAGACTCTTAAGTGTTATTTACCTATGGAAGCTGGTGATGCATAATGAAAAATACAGAAAACTTCGTGGAACTGTTAAGTAAGTTCAAGGTGGAAATTCCCATTATGCAGAGGGATTACGCGCAGGGCCGCCAAGGTAAAAAGATTCGGCGGGTGCGGGAGAATTTTTTAACGGCTCTCTTTGGTGCGCTTAAAGAGGCGGGACAGCCTTTAAAGCTGGACTTTATTTATGGGGCTAAACAGGAAAGGAAAGATGATAAACCTCTTTTTATTCCTTTAGACGGTCAGCAGCGTTTAACTACTTTGTTTTTACTTCATTGGTATGGGGCCGTCAAGGAAGGATGTTTGGAAGAGGTTCGGGATCTTTTAAGTAATTTTACCTATGAGACTAGGCATAGTTCTCGGGTGTTTTGTCAGGAAATAATTAAGTTTCAACCGGGGAGCTTGGAGGGTAGTCTCCGGGAAGTTATTCAGGATCAACCTTGGTTTTTCAGTTCTTGGCAGCATGATCCCACTATTCAGTCGATGCTTGTTATGATAGATGCCATCCAGGCTAAGGACGGGGAAGAGATGGTGGATTCCTTATGGAAGTCTTTGACTGAAGATGATAAGATTAGTTTTTATCTTCTTCCTATGGATCAGTTGAGTAAGCCCGACGATCTCTACATTAAAATGAATTCCCGGGGAAAGGAACTTACTGAGTTTGAGTATTTTAAGTCTCGTTTTAGCGAGTTTCTCGCCGGCTCTCTTAAAGAAGAGTTTGATGGAAAGGTGGATCAGGTTTGGTCTGATTTGTTTTGGTTTTGTTTTAGGGATTCGGAAACGGAAGATCCTGCTTTACGGGCTGACCAAGGTTTTCTGCGTTTTTACAGTTACCTAACGGATATACTGAGTCAATCTGACAGCGCCCTGGAAATAACTGGGGGGTCGTACCCCCCAATTATTTCCAGATCGGTGCAAGCTGCAACACAGAATGACCTCAGCGAACCGAATCTGGAAGTTTATAGTAGCTCTGAAAATGTGAGGTTTTTATTCGATTGCTTAGATCTCCTGCATCAGGATAATTTTTCACGAGAAGAAACCATCTTTTCGCAGGTCTTTTATCTTGAGGAGGACGATTTCGCTCCGAATAAATGCCGCCTATTCTTCGCCAATCCTCAAATTGATTTGTTCCGGAAATGTGCCGAAAGCTATGATAATAGCGCCCGGGTCAATCCCTTTAGCGTCGGTGAGCAGCTCTTGCTCTACGCCTGCCTCCTGCAACTTCATAAGGGGGGTGAGGCGGACGAGACCTTTAGGGCGAACATTCGCATGCTGCGAAACCTCATTGCCCATTCGGAAGATAGGATGCGCCGCGAGGAGCTCCCCGCACTTTTGCATGATGTTTCTGTTCTTATGGAAACGGGGGAGCTGCCTGAGGGTACCAGGCTGAACAACGATCTTATTAGGGAAGAGCGGATGAAAGGCGAGTTTATCAGTGCTCGGCCCGATCTCAAAGAGGTAATGCACAGGGCGGAAGATCACCGTCTTTTACGGGGCACTCTGGGCTTTTTCCCCTTTGATGACAAGTTTACTGAGAAGGTTGATACTTTTAGGCGAATTTTCACCCCTCAGGTTGATTTTTTGGAAATAAGTAGGGCTTTGATGTGTCTGGGTGATTTTTATAAGCAGGGGGAAAGTCGGATCATTATCGGTCATGAGCGGGAGGATCGCTGGCGTGATCTTTTTGCTCGCAGCGGAAGGAGTCGCCGTTTTTCTGCGGCTAAGGAAGTGATTGATGCTTTTCTTTCTCTCATGCCTGAGCTAGGCTATAATCCGGGGCTTATTATTGAGGAATACCTGGCTTCTTATGAGGCGGCTCCCTATAAGGCTAAGGATTTTAATTATTATTATGTGAGGTATGCCGGTTTCCGGAATAATCTAGGCGGTTATTATTACTGGACGGATCCTGATCGGAAGTATGAGGCTCGGATGTTTAGGGCTACTACTACCGGGGGAAATAGCTGGTCTCCGTTTTTGTATAGTTTGAAGGAGAGTTTTTCCGGCGATGACCGGGTGAGTCTGGGAAGTTATTTTCATCCTCTTGTTATTGTTGTTCATGATGAGGCTTTGGAACTACGTAATTTTGATGAGGGTTTTCTGGTTAGTCCGCAGCGGGAAGGGTTTTCTGCTGTGTTTTCGAGGCTTGTGGAAGATGGTGTTGTTGATAAGGATGGTTGGCTGAGGATCGCTCAAAACGAAGCGGGTTATGATTTGGAGGACCGCGTGGAAGTGGGTCTGCGTTTTTTGTTGTTAATCGGGGATCTCAATTGGTAATAAATGGGGGTCGTACCCCCATTTTATGGAAGTTAAGGTGTGGCAATGGATGGAGGTCGTGCAGGGCACGGGCTCTTTTTTTCTCCGTTACTTGTTGAGATGAGAATGTGTTCAAATTGGATGTTTGTTGTACGGACTTATAAAAGTTTAAAAAATTGAAAGGGTTGTCAACACTTTTCCGGACACTCGCTAAGCGACACTTACTAAAAATTGTTCCGAGTACTGATTTAACCGTTTTATTGGGCTAAGATAGCCTAAGCGTTTTTGTACGCGACGCGTGTTGTAAAATCCCTCGATATATGCGAATATTGTTTGACGAACTTCTTCACGTGTTTGGAAATGCCGCCAATGGACTGTTTCTTTTTTCAAAATAGAGAAAAAGCTTTCACTCCAGGCGTTATCACCTGGTTTACCTGCTCGAGAAAAACTTTGACAAAAATCCAGTTGCTTTAGTAAAGTCTGTGTATCTTTTGCCGTATACTGCGACCCAAGGTCACTATGGTGTATGCAACCTTTCGGTAAATTCCATCTTTTTTTAGCCTTTGTTATTGCCGTCGTTACTAATTCTGCTTTCATATTATCAGCCATTGTATGCGCTAAAACGATGCCTGTGGCTACGTCCCTTACTTTGCAGAGATATTCAAATCCTTCCGCGGTTCTGATATAACTTATATCGCTTGTAACAACTTGAAATGGCTCAAAACTCTTTAAACCGCGAACTAAATTTGGCCATATCTTACCTTTTGCTTTACGGCTGTCTGTTAGAGAGCGTTGACGGCGTCTATTATGAATAGAAGCAAGTCCTAGTCGTTTCATGATGTTTGAGTCCTTTTTGTAGGATGCAGTGTACCCCTGCCTCCTTAAAACCCCGCAGACACGGTCGGGACCATAAGTGTTGTCGGATTGACCCCCCTATTCTGGAGAATATCTGTGTAGTCCTCTAGTTTGCTCATTGTCTTAACTTTTCACTAAGCCAACATTTCTTGCCCGCTTGGTCGGTGTATGTTCTCCCAGTAGTATCTAGCCGGGGAGATATTTCCCAAAAATCCGTGCCTACGTCTGTTATTATAGTAATTCATGTACTCGCTGACGGCCTTGTAAGCCTCTGCATAAGCTTCAAACTCATACCGAATTAAGCACTCGCCTTCTAGGAGAGCGTGGAATGACTCAATGAATGCCGTCAGATTCGGAGTGTTGTTAGTGATTCGTTCATGGACTATTCTAAGCCTTTCGCAAGCCGCTTGAAACCTTTTGGATACAAACTGAGGTCCGTTATCCGTTCTAACCGAAACATTATGGCTATCGGGGTTCAACCCCCTTGCTAAAAATGCTTCTTTAAGCACTCTGGAGGCATCCGCAGCCGTTGCGGTAAGGCCAATGTGAAAGGCGATGATGTTGCGATCATAAACATCAATAATTGAAATAATAAAGAAGAACCTG
>JAAYRS010000209.1 GCA_012518645.1 Bacillota bacterium | reverse complement strand
GATAGAAAAGCAAAGCTTAATTGGTGACCGCAAAATTTGGTTTAGGAGTCGCGAACCACCCCGTGCATTGGTTTTTATTGCAAAAAACAATCCGTTGGGGAGGTCAAAGTCACATTCGGTGTCATTTTGGCCCAAAAATGTTGACATCGCAAATGGCTCATTGCTAATTATCCTTGACAGGGGGGATCGAGGGTAATATAATTATTTTGTAATCAGGGCCATTAGCTCAGTTGGTAGAGCACCTGACTCTTAATCAGGCAGCCGAAGGTTCGATCCCTTCATGGCCCACCATAAAAAGGCAAGGTAAAACCCGCGTCATTGCGGGTTTCCTTATTATTTTAATAGCGTTGGCGGATCAGCTGTAGAATTTGGTTATGCCCAACGCGTGGCGAACATACTCCAGAAGCTGTTGAGTATAAACAGTAGAAACATTAGCTTTTGCCAGCAAGGTGCCAAAGGTATGCCGAGCCTTAGGCGGGGTTAGTCTTCGCATTTTAGCTTTTTCTAAAGCGGATAATATAAATATTGACGATAATAAGCTGAAAATAATACTTCATAGCGCCGCAGGCAAAGGTATCCGAAATGGCTATGGCTTCTAACCGTGTTGTAGAAGGATTCCGTGCAGGCGTTTTGCCGCGGGCCGGCCTTTTGGGAGTAGCTGGGTATGATGTAGCTTAGCTTGGAGATTGCCGGCCGGGATTTATTGTGCGCCCCGATCCGAGGACTCGATGCTTCTGTTTTTGCGCCATAGGGGATGGGTTTTGCCCGAATTCCCTTTTCCTGAAGCTTCTGTAACCGCTTCTGGAGTGCCTGGAATTTGCAGCACCCCGCTTTCCCAGGATGCTGATTGCTTTTTTAAGACTTCAAGGGCATTCTTGGCATCCTGAAGCTCTCTTTTTAGTCGGGCGTTTTCCTTGGTCTCATCGGATACGTGGTTTCCCGAACCTTGATGGCCCTCACCGCGTTTAACTTGTACTATTTTAATGCTGCCGCGGTGAAATTGTTTCTTGGCCAAAGCTATATTCTTCGGTCAGGCTCTTTTGCGTGCGGCCCTCCCTCAGTGGTGGTATCGGAAGACTATTGCTAGGAGCGGAAATATTGTTGCTCCCAATTCGCCGGGCGAGTTAAAATGGGTTTAATATCGTCAGTCTTTTCATAGAGCATTCCCCGTTTGAATAGTTTAGGATAAAACGATTTACGGGGGCTGCTTTATGCTTAGCGTTATTGGTTTTGGCGGTTACTTTCTATTACTTGCCTATACCTATAAGATCTTAAAAAAGAATCGCTTGAATGCACTTGTCCGCACCGGCAACAAACGATTAACTATCGGCGGTTCTTTGGCAGCTTTAGCAACACTGCACCATGCCGCGCCGGTTTTTTTGCCTGGAATCGGCCTGGCCCTATCTCCCTTAAGCAGCTTGCCCATCTTGGCGGCTGCACTGCTTTTGGCGGACAGGGCCATGCCGGTGTTTTTTGCAACCACCGTGTTGCTCTTTTTTGTTAACGCCAAGGAGGCGGCCATTTTTGTCCTGGCAACCGGGCCCTTGGGGCTTAGCACTGCTCTGGCGGCCGTTTCAAACAAACCGTCTTGGAGGGCGATGCCTATTGCTGCGTCAGTTTTAACCTGCGGCATCCTATTACTCATTTTTTCGCTGGGCTTGCCCGGCTTACAGAATATTACAGGTACAATAAATGTGGTCAGTTTTTTGGCCATAATGTTATTTAGCTTAGCCTACAGTTTTTTGTTTGCAGGGATGGCGTCTTTTCTGCAAAAGCGCCTCACAGCCTTGTTTACCGCGGCTTTGCTAAAAGAAAATGATTTTAATGGCGCGCGGTCTTGGCGCTTTCGTAAGTAATCTTCCATAAAACGCCCGTTTCGGGGATTGGGTTTGGCGCCATATCTGCAAACTCCCACGTTCCGTAATCAAGTACGTACAGCTCTTCGCCATCATTACTGAACTTTACATCTATGACCCGTTTTAACCCGTCACCGAATCTGCCGGCCCTTTCTTCATCCTTTGATTTCACAAACCACTCATAATCACCCGTTTGCGGGTCAACTATCACAACCCCGCTGGGCACTTGTCTTTTAAGATCTTCTGTTAGAGGCTGCCCATCGCCAAAAATAGCTACAAAAATGCCTTGTTCGGGAAACTGTTCCGGGGCGAAGGCTATCTTCATGGGTGAATAGTGGGGAGGTAATGATGACAGCGGTGCCGTTACCTCTGGCGGATCTTGAATAATGGGATTGCGGTTAACACCGCGCTCTGAAGCAAACTTGGGATCACTTAAAGGAATTTCCCCGGCAAAATCCGGCCAGCCGTACCAAGATCCTTCCTTAACAAGCATGATCCAGTCGGGGGATTTTGCGGCAGCCCTAACCCCCCGATCATCGTAACCGAGGACACTAGCGTAAATGTTTCCTTCCGGATCCATGGTTAGTCCGTAGGGGTTGCGCAGCCCGTCTGCAAATATGGAAAGTTCTCCTGTTT
>JAAYRS010000208.1 GCA_012518645.1 Bacillota bacterium | reverse complement strand
TATAGGGCCAATATTCAAGTGGCTTTTCAGGTTGATAATTAAAAATAACAAGGGAATAAAAGTGGCGTACGGCTCGGGATAACCGAGCCGTTTTTTGGCTATACTAGTCCTAGCCAAATTTAGAAGTGGGGTGACCAGAATGGATTGGATCGGGGCGGCGGTGCGTTTTGTTGTCTCCGCTCTAGTGTTAATGTTAGTGGGATTCATATTACCGGGGTTCAAAGCGCTAACGTTTTTCCATGCTTTGTTAGCAGCGGTTGTTATCGCGGTTCTAGGCTGGGTCGTAGAGAGCTTGCTTGGGAGAAGCACATCTCCTTATGGGCGGGGAATAGTAGGTTTTTTAGTATCAGCCCTTATTGTGTGGGCGACTCAGTTTGTAGTGCCGGAGATGTCTGTTTCGATTGTAGGGGCTTTGTTGGCGGCCTTCGTTATTGGAATCATTGACATGTTTGTACCCACAGCCTTGCGCTAGTTGGTTGTTTAGTCCGGAAAGTTGGAGCGCTCTTTTGGGGGCGCTTATTTTCCTCTATGGAGTGAAAATATGGAAAAGGCAAAATATCGGATCAGAAGCCGTCTTGACGAAAATTTGGAAATACTAAAGGCCGAGCTTGGCTACGGAATCACTTTTGATTTTCTGATCAGGAAAATAAGGATCGCTAACAAACAAGCCGTCTTAGTTTTCTTGGATGGGGCAGTGGACGGTTCCTCTGTGATCGAGGTCATGAAGCGTTTGCAATTGGTGCCGCGCCTGGGTAAAACCGGCAAAGCTCTTGAACAGCTTTTACACGATGATCTTCCCTTTTACGAAATTAGTACTGCAGATAACCTGGAAGCCGCAATGGAGCAGTTTTTAGTAGGATCCCTGCTTTTGCTGGTTGAGGGAATCAAAGTGGTTTTTGTTCTCGATGTCAGGCAGTATGTAACCAGGGAATCGGAAGAGCCTGCCTTGGAAAGTGTAACCAGGGGTTCCCGGGATGGTTTTGTAGAGACAGCTCTTTTTAATGTCAACTTGATCAGGCGAAGAATACGTGATCCCGCCTTGCGCTTTGAAGCGCTGCAGGTAGGCCGCCGTTCTAAAACAGATGTGCTCGTGGCCTACATCGCCGATATAGCTAATCCCAGTCTAGTGCAGGAAGTCAAGGACAGAATTGAAAAGATAGATCGCGATGCCATTCCCATGGGGGGTAAAAACCTAGAGGAATACCTTTTAGGGACGGCGATTAATCCCTTGCCTGTAACCAGGTATACGGAACGCCCGGATGTGGCATCCGCCCACTTATTAGAAGGCCATCTTGTAATTTTGGTTGATACCACGCCTTTTGCATTAATCGTACCGGTTACTGTCTGGCACTTTACCCAACATGCAGAAGAGTACTTCCAGAACCCCCCGGTGGGGACCTATCTCCGTTGGGTGCGAACCTTAGGGATCTTGGTCTCTTTAGTGTTAATTCCCCTCTGGTATCAACTGGCGATGACTCCTAATCTTCCCAGTTGGCTGCAGTTGATTGGGCCGCGCGATCCGGGGCGTATTGCCCTTTGGCTTCAATTTCTCTTACTAGAGCTGGGTTTAGACTTGATTCGGATGGCCCTAATCCATACTCCCGATGCCTTGGCTACATCGTTAGGTCTAGTGGGTGCAACCCTTCTGGGGGAGTTAGCGGTCTCGGTGGGCTTATTCACTGGGGAAGCAATACTTTATACAGCGATTGTTGCTATCTGTAGTTTTGCCACACCCAGCATTGAATTTGCCTATGCCATACGCTTGTTTCGTTATCTGCTGTTTTTTGGAGCTGTCCTTTTTGGCTGGGCGGGCCTAGGAACCTCTTTTCTATTAGTGGTGCTCATCTTTGGTTTAACAACTTCTTTCCAGGTCCCTTATTTGTGGCCTTTAATCCCCTTTGACGGTGCGGCCTTGCTGCGGGTGGCGTTGAGGTATCCTATTCCCCAAGTGGCTGTCCGCCCCCGTTTTACCAAACCGCAAGATCTAAAAGCACGTTCGGAATAGGTTAAAAAGGAGGTGCTCTGTTATTAGGCAAATTGGGATCCCCCGGGCTCTTTTTTATTTTCACTACCATCCGCTTTGGCGCCGCTTTTTCCGGGAATTGGGTTTTAAAGTTGTAATTTCGCCTCCTACAAATAACCAAATCTTGGAGCTGGGTCTTTCCAGCTGTGTGGACGGGGCCTGCCTTGCTGTCAAAGCTTATATTGGTCACTGCCGGGCCTTGGCTCAAGAGGTGGAAAGGATCTTTGTGCCTCAAATTATAAGCATCCAGAAACGGGAATTCACCTGTCCTAATTTTCTGGGCCTTCCCGATTTAGTGCGCCAGTATCTGCCCCCTTCAACAAAATTAATATCTCCCGCCTTAGATGCCCGTAAGGGCCGCAGAAAGCTGGCCGCTTCGTACCGCGGCCTGGGGATGGAATTTTCCTCCGCCTCCGTTGTTAGGCGTGCTTGGGGGAGAGCCCTGCGGGAACAGGAAGAATATGAATTTTCTTGTCAAAACGAGGTGATCTTAAATGGGGAAAGTGAATTGAACATACTTCTGCTGGGGCCCCGCTATCTAACGGACGATAATTTTCTTAACGCAGACCTGCCCCGAAAATTAAAAAGGCTAGGCGCTCAAGTTTTTACGGCCGCCCAAGTACCGGAAAAGTTAAGCCTAGCAAGAAGCCGCCTTCTAAGGAAACGCTTGTTTTGGACTGGGGGCAGGCGTTCAGTGGGGGCTTTAGAATACTTTTTGACAACATTAGATGGGGTGGTAAGCATCGCCCCTTTTGGCTGCGGGGCCGAATCGCTATTGGGCCCTTTGATCCAACAACGCACCCGGGGGAACGAATTAGCCCGGTTAGAGCTTAATTTTGACGAGCATACCGGTGAAGTGGGTTTAATTACGCGATTAGAAGCCTTTTGTGATTTATTAGAAAGGAAGAAGAAGGGATGAAAGTAACCTTTCCGCTTTTGGGCAACACCTATATCCCCATTGAAGCACTGCTGCAGGGTCTAGGCCACGAGCCTGTAACCCCTCCGGCGGGAAGTAAGAAAACTTTGGAATGGGGGAGTCAACACAGTCCCGAAGAAGTGTGCCTTCCTTTTAAAATTATATTGGGAAACATGTTGGAGGGCCTGGAACTAGGAGCTGATTGTGTGTATATGATTGGGGGCTGGGGCCCCTGCCGCCTAGGCTATTACGCAGAAATCCAACGGATATTGCTGCAAGAATTAGGCCAAAAGGCAGAATTTATTACTCTAGAGGTGCCCCAGGGAAACTTCGCTCTTAGTTGGAACAGGCTTAGAAAAATTTTTGAGCCTACAAAAATCACAGAATTTATAAGCGGGTGCGCCCTTTCTTGGGCTAAGCTGAAGGTTTTGGAGGATTTAGAGCAGTTAGCATTACAAACCCGGCCCAGGGAAAAAACCCAGGGCTCTGCCTCCCGCCTTCTGGCCAAACAATTAAAACGTCTAAGAAACGTTCAAAGTATCAAGGGCGTTTGGAAAATAGGGCAAGAAAGTATTAGCGCTTTTCAAGACTTGGTCGATCCTTTTTCTTCTGCCGGCACCTTGAAAATTGGTTTAGTAGGGGAGATTTATACAGTTGTTGAGCCTTTTGCCAATTTGCGTTTAGAAGAGCGTTTAGGGCACCTGGGGGTGGAGGTGATCCGCACTATCAGCATTCGCCAATGGATGAAAGATCACATATTCAAAAACGCTCTGGGGCTGTACCGGCAAGGTGCCTTAAAACGTTCCGCCGCAGGTTACCTGCGCGATTTCGTCGGCGGCCACGGCTTGGAAACTATCGCCCGTAGTGTTGATTTATCCCAAGAGGGCTTGGCGGGCATTATTCACATCCTTCCCCTTTCTTGCATGCCGGAAATTATTGCTCAAGGCATTTTACCCCGGGTCAGCGCGGAACGGGAAATTCCTATTTTATCTCTAGTAATAGACGAGCAATAATTTCCGGCATGCAAGAAAGGGGAAGGATGTGAATAATGCCCGCCAAGC
>JAAYRS010000028.1 GCA_012518645.1 Bacillota bacterium | reverse complement strand
GCAACCTGAGGAATTTCGGGTTGCTTTTTTCGTGGAATAAACACGAAGAGAGGGGTTATTATGATCCGAAATTCTAGTCATGCTAAAAGTGGGGTTTTTGCTACAAGTTCTATGGTGAAAATAGGGATGTTGGCTGGGCTGGGTATGATCCTAATGCTTTTAGATTTTCCTTTGCCTATTTTCCCTACGTTTTTGAAATTTGATCTCAGTGATGCGCCGGCGGTAATCGGTGCCTTCGCTATGGGCCCGGCAGCGGGAGTAATGATTGAGTTTCTCAAGAACGTCCTTAAAATTATTGTCCGCAGCAATACGGGCGGGGTTGGCGAGTTGGCTAACTTTTTGGTGGGGATAGCTTATGTCCTGCCTTTGGCGCTAATTTATAAAAAGTGGCCCAATAAAAAAGGGGTTCTCTGGGGTTCTCTGTTAGCAGTTTTCTCTGGGGCTTTTTTTGCAGGGGTTTTAAATTATTACATCTTCATTCCCGCTTATGCCGCAGTTTTAGGTTATCCCGTTGATGCCTTCGTTACTATGGCCGGGAAAATTAATTCGGCTGTAGTGGATCTCCGGACTTTGATCGTCTTTGCTATAGTCCCTTTTAATATAATTAAGGGAATTATCGTGGCTGCCAGTGGCTTTGGCCTCTTTAAGGCCCTGCGGCCTTTGTGGAAATAAATTGAGCAGAAATGGCCCCGGGCTGTCCGGGGCTTTTTAATTCCCTTTTAAGCCGGGGCGCTGCCCGGCGGGGCGAAAAAGGAAGGTAAAGGGAATTGCTTGAAGAAGTTACTACAAAGTTTGCCGTTTTCAAACGCTTCAATTTAAATCGGGGAAAGGAGGCAGCCGTGAAAATTCGTAGAATTATCGATGCTCTGACTTTAGATGAGAAGATAGCGTTGGTATCCGGCGGAGGCCGGTGGAGCTTGGCAGCTGTTCCCCGCTTGGGAATTCCTCAAATTAGGGTTGCCGATGGGCCCCATGGGCTGCGTAAACAAAATCCGGAGGAGGATCTTCTTCAAATTGGCGCCAGTTCTCCTGCTACTTGTTTTCCCACATCTGCCGCTGTAGCCAATTCCTGGGATCCCCAGCTGCTTTTTGCCTTAGGACGGGCAGTTGGCGAAGAATGTTTACAGGAAGGGGTTTCAGTTGTTTTGGGCCCCGGGGCCAATCTTAAAAGGTCCCCTCTTGGCGGACGGAATTTCGAGTATTTTTCTGAGGATCCCTGGCTGTCCGGGGAATTAGCGGCTGCTTGGATCCAAGGTGTCCAATCTACGGGTGTGGGGGCTTCTTTAAAACATTTCGCGGCCAATAATCAAGAAAAAAGGCGTATGACCGCGGATTCGGTTATTGATGAAAGGGCCCTGCGGGAACTTTATTTAAGCGGGTTTGAAAAGGCTGTGCGCCAAGGGCGCCCCTGGACTGTAATGGCCGCTTATAATCAGCTTAACGGAATTTATTGCAGTGAGCACCACGAATTATTAACTGCCATCTTGCGGCGGGAGTGGGGTTTTCAAGGCTTGGTTCTTTCCGATGGGGGGGCTGTTAATGACCGGGTGGCAGGGATTAAGGCCGGGTTAGATCTGGAAATGTCCGCTTCCTACGGGATCAATGCAGCTAAAATCGAAGCTGACCTTTCCACTGGGCGGTTGACCGAATTAATGTTGGATAAGGCGGTCAGACGGGTTTTGGAACTAATTTTCCGGGGGGCAAAAAACAAGAAAAACAATTACCGCTGCGACTACGCGGGCCATCACACTTTGGCCGCCAAGGCGGCGGCAGAATCTGCTGTGCTCCTTAAAAATGAGGACAATATCCTGCCTTTAGATCCCGGTGCTGCTGTGGCGGTTATAGGGCAAATTGCTAAAAAACCCCGCTACCAGGGCGGCGGGAGTTCTTTGGTCAACCCCACCCGGCTGGAGACTGTCTTGGAAAAACTGAAAGAAGCACAGGTCGATTTCTCCTACGCGCCCGGCTATCTCTGGGGCGAAGAGGAAAACGGGGCGGATCTGCTGGCGGAAGCCTGTCATGCAGCACAAGAGGCTGACCTAGCCCTTCTTTTTGTGGGGCTCCCGGACACTTCGGAATCTGAGGGCCGTGATCGCACAAATTTGGATTTACCTGCGGCGCAAACCGAATTAATAGAGCGGATAGCAGCTTTAAAGGATAAAGTAGTAGTTGTCTTAGCGGCGGGATCGCCTCTGGCTATGCCCTGGCTTTCCCAAGTCCAGGGTGTTTTGCACCCTTATCTGCCCGGCCAGGCCGGTGCCGGTGCTGTTGTGGATCTTTTGTGGGGAAAGAAGAACCCCTCCGGGAAGCTCGCCGAAAGCTATCCCCTGGATCTGGAAGACGTCCCCTCTTCTCAGTATTTTAGCCGGGAGGATGCAAAGGTAGAATACCGGGAAAGCATTTATGTCGGTTACCGCTATTACGATCGGGCCGAAAAAGAGGTGTTGTTTCCCTTTGGCCATGGTTTAAGCTATACGTCCTTTAGGTACGGGGAACTTGAGCTCTCCGCAGATAATTTTACAGAGACGGCCCCTCTTACAGTCCGGGCCAAGATTAAAAATACCGGGGGGAGAGCGGGGGCGGAAGTGGCCCAATTATATGTACATAAAAATGGGGCCTCCTTTAGGCCGGAACAAGAACTAAAGGGGTTCAAGAAAGTCTTTTTGGAACCCGGAGAAGAAAAAACGGTGGAATTTATCCTTAACTCTCGCTCTTTTGCTTACTTCAATGTGGAGATCAAAGATTGGCATGTGGAAGAAGGATATTATCAAATCCGCCTAGGTCCTTCTTCCCGGGATATTCGATTAAGAAAAGATATATATATCCAGAGTTCCCGGGGGGATCCGGCTGCCCCCGCTTACGAAGGTGCTGCTCCCGCTTATTATAACCTGAAAGGAAAGCCCTTTCGGGTTTCGCGAGCGGAGTTTGCGTCTCTTTGCGGGCGCCCCTTATCACCAAAGGAGGCAGCAGGCCCTCTCTTCGATCTTAATTCTACTTTAGAGGATCTCAAAGGAACTAGAATAGGCCGTTTCTTGATTAAGCAGGTGAAAGCCGGGGTGAAGAAAAGGCTGCAAACGGATGATGAGGAAAACCCTCTTTTTTTAACGGTTTGGACGCCTATCTTGGAAATGCCTTTCCGTTCTTTAATTATTTGCAGTGCAGGGCAAGTTTCCGAAACAATGATTGCGGGGGTCTTGGCTTGGGCCAACAAACAATACGGGCGGGCCTTCAAGATTTGGATGGGGTTTTGAGTGGGGAGAGCGCAAGGGCTGTTATTTAATTAACAAAAGATTTGTTAATATTTTAACCCAGATCATTGCCTAGTAAAGCAGGTAATGATATGCTAAGAGTGGAGCAAAAAGTTGCTCCGGCGGCAAATTTAAAATAGCAACTGGATGACTTAGGCGGGAGAGATCGCGGGAAGCGGCGCCGAAGAAGCAAACTGTACTGCTTGCCATTAGTACATTAAACTTTCAGGCCAAAGGACCGCCTAGTGACAGTACTCTGGAAAGCTGCTTCTGCAGCACCGAAGGAGTAAATCTCTCAGGTACGGAAGGACAGAGGCGAAGGGCACCTAGTGGTGATTTTTGTTTTCTGTCCTTTTAATTTAGGCAGAAAGACAAAAAGGTGGTAAAAATGCGGCAAAAGGTGATTGTGATTACAAACAATAAAACTGTGGAGCTGAAAGAGCACGATCAATTTATTCCGGGCTCACACTTGGAGGTGCTGAAGCGCTGCCGCGATTTGATCCACCAAGGGCATATCTTAATTTCCCATCCTTTAAGCGGCGGTGTCAAACCCAACGAAATCCCTTGTAAATCCGTCGTTTTAAGTAGGCAACAGAAAGAAGAACCAAATTGGCAGTCGCTGTACCTGATTGAAAGAAGCCTCGATCTGGCTGAAGAAATGGCTTTACAGGCTCCGCCGCCGGCGTACCCCGAGCGCCTTTTGGCTGACTTCCGTTCCATAGATTACGATTTACTACAAAATGTTCTAGAATCATTGCCGAATACACTCCGTTGAACCGAAAGGAGGAAGTAAAATGTCCAAACAGCTCTATGATCTAATTATTGTAGGAGGCGGCCCCGCCGGATTGGCCGCTGCCATCTACGGAGCCCGCTCCCGCTTAAAGACTCTTTTGTTGGAAAAAGGCCGCCCAGGGGGTCAAGCAGCTAGCACCGAGGATATGGAAAATTATCCCGGTTTTGCCCAGGGGACCACAGGGCCCGGTTTAATGCAGGCCTTTGCGGAACACGCCCGTTCTTTCGGGGCCGAAATAATCCGGGCAGAAGTAGTTAAAATCGATCCCAGGCAAAAAGTAATGCAGACTAAGGAAGGGGAAACCTATCAGTCTAAATCTCTTATCCTTGCACCGGGGGCTGTCCCTCGGACTTTAGGCATCCCAGGTGAATTGGCTTTTAGAGGCAAAGGGGTTTCTTACTGCGCAACCTGCGATGCAGACCTCTTTCAAGAATTGGATGTGGTAGTTTTGGGCAATGGTGATGCTGCTGTGGAGGAAGCGTGCTATCTCAGCAAATTTGCGGAAACCGTGACCATAATTGTTATCCACGAAGAAGGGGTCTTAGATGCGGCCCCCATGCTCCGGGAAAGGGCTTTTAAAAATCCAAAGATTAGGTGGGTTTGGAACTCCACTTTGGCGGAGATTAAAGGGCAAGGTTTGGTGGAGGGCGTGGTCCTTAAAAACATTAAGACGGGCGGCTTAAGCGTGCTGGAAACCAACGGGGTTTTCATCTACGTAGGGACCATCCCCCAAACCAAGTTTCTAAAAAACTCCGGTTTAAGGCTG
>JAAYRS010000207.1 GCA_012518645.1 Bacillota bacterium | reverse complement strand
TTTTGGCCTTTGAAGACCAGTTAGTCATCGTCCTTCACGGACATCGCAAATGGCTCATCTCAACTGCCGTATTTGCCCTGACGAGGAAGGGAAATGGTATTTACACCCCTTGCCAGAGTGAAGCAAGAGCAGTATAATTTTAAATACCGAATACAAAAGGAGGATTATTATGCAAGCCAAAAAGCGCGTTTTAACACTTTTGTCCGTTATTCTTGCTTTTCTGGCGATAAGTGCTGTAATATCCCACCTATCGCCGGAACAAGCCTTGGGTGCCGGCGAGTCCGATAACTCCGATTTAGGTTTGGTGGAAACCAAAATTACTCCGCCTATACATGGGGACAACCCCTATATTATCGCCGATATTGCTGAGTTAGCCAGCCCCGCAACAGTATTTATTTATGTGGAGTGGCCTCTCCCGGAACAACCGCAAAGAAGAGCTGTTCCCCGGGATCCCTTTAGTTTTTTCTTTGATTATTGGTTTGACGATCCTTTTTTCAGTCCCCGGCAGCGAACTCAACCATCCAGCGCCGGCTCAGGATTTATAATCAATGAGGAAGGGATTATCCTTACTAATCAGCATGTAGTAGGAAACCGCGGTGAAGACCAGACTATCACGGTAGTCGTTGACGCTCCCGGGTTGGAGAGAGAATATCAAGCGGAAATTGTCGGAGCGGATAGTACTTTGGACCTAGCGGTCCTTAAAATCAGCAACGGTAACGATCAACCCTTCCCCACCGTTTCTTTGGGTGATTCCGAAAAGTCCCGCATCGGCGAATGGACTATTGCCATAGGCAACCCTTACGGCCGTGACTTTGAACACACTGTAACTGTAGGCGTCCTTAGTGCTAAGGGAAGAGAAATTACCATAGGCAACCCCGAAACCGGGGAAACCCAAATTTACAAAAACCTGATGCAAACAGATGCCGCAATTAACCGCGGTAACTCCGGCGGCCCTCTTTTAAACATCAAGGGGGAAGTAATCGGGATCAATACTGCAGTACACTCTCAAGCCCAAGGGATCGGATTCGCCATTCCTATTAACGTAGCCAAGGAAGTCTTGGACGAGTTGATCGAAACGGGCGGCGTAGATCATAAGCTGGAACCCCTGCCCTGGTTGGGCATTTGGTATCAAAACTTAACTGATAGCCTGGCCGGGCAATTGCAAATTCCCGACGAAAAGGGAGTTATCGTTAGTGATGTCATCAAGGGATCTCCTGCTGAAAAAGGAGGATTACAGCCTTGGGACGTGATTAGGCGTATTGGAAACCGGGACATTTTCGATACAAGCGATGTGGCTGAGGAAATTAGTAAACATGAACCGGGAGATGAAATCCTGATTACCGTCTACCGCGGCGGTCAGGTCCAGCTGCTGACAATTGTCCTTGGTGATAAGCCGGCCAACTTGCGTGATTGATTCTACTCTATTACTATTAGTGGCGCCGCCGTTCGTTCTGCGGCGGCGCCAAAGTTTATGTTCTAACTCCAGAATAATAACCTGCGGGATTCTATGAATAATGTTCGCAATGAAATAGGGCCGGGGAAGCTTTTTCTTGCTTTTGAGCCATCCACAGGTTTCCCTTGTTCTATGGCTTCCTCTGCCTTCTTACGGCAAATCTTGTTTCACAGCAAGACGAGTACCCTTCAAAATCCACCTGGTGATAAACACCCTTGCGCTTAGCTAACGATTGACAGCTGCCAGCCCCCGCAGTGAACTGGACTTTCACCGCCAAGGGTGGCGCACACCGAAAAGGCCCCTTTCCGCCGCAGCAAAAAGGGGCCTTTACTCTCTTTATTTGATTTATTTCGGGGTCCGACTTATTTCCACTTCCAAGTAATCCATGGGCCCCCCTACAGGGACAAAAGTTTTTCGCACCCTTACCACCACTTTTTCCAAATCATAAGCAGCAAGGATTTGATTCGCAATTCTTTGGGCCACTACTTCCGGAAGCAGAAATTCCTCTTCCTCTACAATATCTTTAACAATCGTATAAGCATCCATGGGATTAAAACCCAGTTCCGGATCGTTGCTGCCGTTACAGGCATCAAAGTAGACCTCTAGATCCACAGCAAATACTTGCCCTAATTCGCGTTCAGCGGCAAAAGTACCATGATATCCGTAAAACACCATATTCTTGAGCAGTAGACGATCCACCATCCTTTAACCCCCTGAATTAGGCCTCACCAATGACAGGCTCCTGACTGGACCGTCTGCGGTGCTCGCCACGTATTTTTCCGCTTTCTTCTGTTTCTTTATATGCGCTAACGGCCTGTTCCGTTACTTCCGGCTTCGGCTCCAAATCAATGGGCCGGCCTTCCATAATGGCCTCAAATTCTTCTTTAGTAAGAGTTTCTTTAATCAAAAGAGCTTCTGCAACCGCATCGAGTTTTTCCCGATTAGTGGTAAGAATGTCCAATGCTTGTTCATAGCTGGAATCTACCAGACGATGAACTTCCTCATCGATCAGGGCAGCCACTTCTTCACTATAATTGCGTTCCCGGGAAATATCCCGGCCTAAGAAGACTAGATCTTCGCCGCTGGGACGCCCAAAAGTCAGCGGCCCTAATTTAGAGCTCATTCCCCACTCCATAACCATTTTTCTAGCAATGCGGGTTACCCGCTCTAAATCGTTGTGAGCCCCGGTGCTGATCTCACCAAGAGCCAGCTCTTCGGCAGCCCTTCCCCCCAAGAGGTTAACCAAATCATCCAAAAGTTTAGATCTGCTGGTTACAAAACGTTCTTCTTCCGGAAGCATCATGGTATACCCTCCGGCCGAACCCCGCCCGATAATAGTGATCTTGTGAACAGGGTCGCCATGTTTCGTGAAATGAGCGGCAACAGCATGCCCGGCTTCATGGAAAGCAAAAACCCGGCGATCTTCCTCCGTCAGAATCCTGTTTTTCTTTTCCGGGCCCATTAGAACCCGATCGATAGCCTCCTCGGCATCATCCATAACAATAATCCTTCGATTGGCCCGGGCAGCTAAAATGGCGGCCTCATTAAGCAGATTCTCCAAATCGGCACCGGCAAAACCCGGAGTGCGCCGAGCCAAAACATCTAAATCAACTTCGGGCGCCAAAGGTTTATTCCGGCTATGAATCTTAAGAATAGCCTTGCGCCCTTGTAAATCCGGACGGTCTACTAAGACCTTGCGATCAAAACGTCCGGGACGCAGCAAGGCCGGATCGAGCACGTCTGCCCTATTGGTAGCGGCCATAATAATTACGCCTGAATTCACTTCAAAACCATCCATCTCTACTAGGAGTTGGTTCAAGGTCTGCTCGCGTTCATCGTGGCCCCCACCTAAGCCGGCGCCGCGTTGACGCCCCACCGCGTCCAGCTCGTCAACAAAAATAAGGCATGGTGAGTTTTTCTTGGCATTTGCGAAAAGGTCCCTCACCCTGGAAGCACCTACACCTACAAACATTTCCACAAATTCCGAACCGCTTATGCTAAAGAAAGGCACGCCGGCCTCACCGGCAACCGCTCTAGCAAGTAGGGTTTTTCCTGTTCCCGGAGGTCCTATTAACAGAACACCCTTGGGAATCTTAGCACCTAGTTCGTGGAATTTTTTAGGCTGTTTCAGAAATTCGACGATTTCCATTAATTCTTGCTTTGCTTCATCAACACCGGCCACATCCGAAAAATTGACTTTCGGCTTATCCTCTAAATGAAGGCGGGCCCGGCTTTTACCAAAGGACATAGCCCGATTGTTGCCGCCTTGCATCTGGTTCATAATAAATAACCAGACCAAAGCCAAGAGGACCACAAAGATCACGTTGGGAAGCAAAGCTACCCACCAGGGAGGCGTTGGCGGCAATTCCGCCTCTAATTGAACTTGGTGCATTTCTAATCTATCAGCTATATCAGGCATCTTCCCCAAGGGAATCAGAGAAACAAATGAATTGCCATCCTTTAGTTTCCCTTCCACATGTTGATCTCCCACCATGCGCACGGAAGCAATTCTATTTTCATCGATATATTGCAGTAATTCCGAATAAAAAAGCTCTTTAGCGGAACCACCGGGCGAATAGAGACTGCTGACAATAGAAACTACAATGATAGCAATTAGTAAATAAAGACTGATACCACGCAAAAATTTATTCAATGTTGCCCTCCTTTCCTAAAGACAAGAGCACTTAATGACTAGTACGCCAACCTATTATAACATAGGGGCTTCAGCGTGACAATGTTTAACAACTAGTTTAAATTGAAGCTAAGGCGGACAATTCTCCTGGTTTTCTTGCTTAAAACAGCTGCAGCACTGCGCCGAACAGTGGGTATCCACAATATGCTGTTTTGATCGGTAACAATAGGCAAAAAGTCCCTTTGAGGTGCTGGAATACGGGCATCGATCAGAAGATCTTTAATCTTTTTTGATCCGGGCCCTCCCAACGGGCGCAGGCGATCGCCCGGGTGCCTCCGGCGCACAAATAAGGGTAATTTTAAACTATCAAAATCGAAATCTTCACAGTTCTCAGGCCGCGGAGGCAAAGTGTTCTGCTCAAAAAGTTGAGATTTAACGGTAAAAGCCTTAGTTTGAAATTTACCGGGCAGGGGTAATTCCCCCGCTTCCCATTGTTCCCCTTGGAAAGCCCCCACAAAAATGTAATCTGCATTGGCGGAGACCGAAACTTGCGGCAGATCTAACTGAAAGGAACTGGTTTCCAGAAGCTTTTTCCTCCACGCCTCAATATGGAGATAGCCAATTCGTAAGAGATGGCCTCTGTAATTACGGAGCAAAGCCCTCAGTACCCTGCGCTGAAGAGAAAGGGAAAGTTCTCGGAAAACTGGACGGGGAAAAATTAGCTGGCCGCCGGCTTCGCCGCTGTGCCGGCGGCAAATGGATTCCACTTTTTTCTGAAGTTCTAATTCATCTTCCCGGACCAATTCCGCCATCTGCACTAATTGGGCCCGGATATTTGGGTTGTATTCCTTTTCCAAAAGTGGAATTAGTTCCCGGCGAATCTTATTGCGCAAATAAATGGGCTCCCAATTGCTGGCGTCTTCCGCGTAGGGAAGGCCATATTGCTTACAATATATTAGAATGTCTTTTTTGTAAACAGCTAAAAGAGGCCGGATGTAAACATCCCGGGCCGGGGGGATACTTCCCAAGCCGTGCAGCCCGCTGCCGCGTAAAATCCTCATAAGCACAGTTTCTGCCTGATCATCACCATGGTGAGCTAAAGCAATGCGGTCATAGCCTTGTTCAGCGGCATATTCCCTTAAAAGCTGATAGCGAATCTCACGGGCACCCTGTTGTTTAGATTCCCCGCTTTCCTTTAAATAAGCCTCCACATCGTAAGAAACTATTTTAACCGGTATACCTGCGCCGCGGCAGTAGTCTTTCACTAATTGGGCGTCGCGGTCGGCTTCTTTCCGAAAACGGTGGTTGAGGTGAAAAGCCCCGATCCGGGTTAAATCCCAACGTAAAAAAAGGTGAAGGAGTGCCATAGAATCCGGCCCACCACTCACCGCAATTAAGACCCGCTCCCTAGGGCCAATACCTAAAACCCCCAGGCTGCGAGTAAATTCGGGCATTAAATCTTTAGACAACTGATTGAGTCCTCCTATAAGTGTTTAACTTCCAGTCTTTTCGGACCAACCGGGCCACTACTACCATCATATCATCTTTGACCTGCCCGTTGGCAATTTCTAAACTTTCCGCTAAAATCTTTTCGGCAATGCCGGCCATATCCGCTGTATCCTTTATCCGTTTTAAATTCCAGCACATCCATTCGTCTTTACGGGCAATATTACGCTGGGCGTCAAGGACGCCGTCGGTTGTCATCACCAACAAAGCCCCCTCCTGCAGCGCTCTTTTCTCCGATTCCACGTCAACTTGGGATAAAACCCCCACCGGCAAAGAATGATTATAGATAATTTCAATTTCGCCGCCCCGTTTAATAAAACTGGGGGCCGAGCCGATTTTAACGAATTCCAGCTGTCCGGTGAAAAGGTCTACCACAACTAAGTCAATAGTGACAAACATTTCATCTTTATTCCGCAGCAACAAAAGGTTGTTGATCAAGGAAACTGCTGTGGATAAATGATAACCGGCCTTAATCATCCTCTCCAAAAGGCGGACGGCGATACTGCTCTCCGTATGGGCCCGCAGCCCAACACCCATTCCGTCACTAAGCAGGATGGCCACTTTACTGCTGGTAATTTCAAAAATAACCTGGCTGTCCCCGGAAATTTCCTGCTGGGCAATCTTAGCCCGGCCCACTTCTAACTTATACCGGGGGCAGGGGGCGATTTTGAAACCGCATTGCGATTGATCCCTACAATTACAGCTTACCACACCGTAACGCTGAGATTCAATAGTGCCGCTGCAATAATCTGCAATCTGCTCGCAAACGCGGCGATGATTGCAGTGATGGCGCAGGGCGCCAAAGATCTCAAAACCATCCCAATTCTGGACAACAGTAACATAAGCCAGATCTTCTTTAAAAAAACGGTTAAGCAGCTCCTCCTCCAGATTTCTTGTAAACTGAAGATCGGGAGAGAAGGAATTTTTTAAGGCCTGCAAAAGTTCTGTCAAGCCCTCCAGTTGTTTCCAAAGCAGGGGATCTTCTAGATCCGCCAAAGTGCTTTCGAGCTCTTGAAACACCGTAAGGTGCTGATCGATCCTTTGATCTAAAACCTGGCGCAAATGCTGCCCATATCCTTTTTGGCGATCATAAAACTGCTTCGTGCCCGGGATAATCCGGCCCCAGCGGTTAAGCCTGGATTGCGGTATTTTCCCCACCAACCAAATCGCAGCCGAGATCACGAGAAATGCTTGAATTGACTCCGGGGAAATTGATCCGTTCCGAGAAAAGATCAGGGCCAAAGAGGCCCCTGCGGGAGGTCCCCAGCGAAACCTGCCTAAAACACCCACCAATAGGCTGCCAATCACAATCAAAAGGGCAAATTGAGTATTTTCCCCTAAAAGCGAAGCCAAGAAAGCCAAAGCGGGGCCCAAAATACATACAACCCCTAATCCCCCCACTTTGGCACCGAGCACTATTAAACCAAAACTTAAGAAAAGGCGCAGGGAAAAACCACCCAACTGCCAATTTAGAGAGACAATTAAAGAAAACAAAAAAAGGAGAGCAAGGATCTCCTCATAGGCCAGCTCCTGATTGGAATAGCAGCTTAGGGCAAAATAAAGGAGCCGAAAACTAACCAGAGCCAAGACGCATTCCGTGATTCCCACTACAAAAACCATTGGTACCGGTTGCAGAAAATAATGGAGAGGCATTTTTACTAAGAGGCAGCAGGCAGGAAGCCAATAAAGCCAGCGTGTTTCGGACTGGCGATTGCCCCGTCCCCGCAGAAGCCACAGAAGGCCCAAAGCAGCATAATAAGGGACGGATAGCCGCAGGCCGATAACGGAGGCCAAACCGATGGCAATCCCCAAAAAAGGGAAAAATACAGTCTTCGATCTGTTTAAGGCCAGCCAAGCCGCAAGATAAGCTAAGCCAAAGGGCCAAATTTCACCGAAAATTGGGGCCCGGCCCAACAAAAAACCTATGAAAAACCAAGCCAAGATGCGATCCCACCGGAAAGAAACAAAGGCTGCCCAAAGACCCGATTTTTCCGCCGATGGACGCCGTAAAAAGGAAAGACTGCGAGCCACAAGATCATCCCCAATAAAGACGTTGCCCCCATGATAACAAAAAGGGCGGGCCTAGTCCGTCGAAAGATGTTGGCTTTACAGACAACTTTTCTAGTTTTATCGAGGAAAAACAAAAAACCCCACAAAGGATGTAGGGTTTTGTATTTAATCTTGGTAGCGGCGGCTGGATTTGAACCAGCGACTCTACGGGTATGAACCGTATGCTCTGACCAACTGAGCTAC
>JAAYRS010000206.1 GCA_012518645.1 Bacillota bacterium | reverse complement strand
TTGATTTTAAGGTGGGGGGCTGGCTCACCTGCGAAAGCCCTATTTTAGAAGAAGATGCCCTTGTTTTTAAAGAAATTTACCAGCAGCTGAGTACAGAGTAGGCAGGAGGCGGCAGCAGAATGAAAGGCGTATATCTTAATAAAATCGGAAACTATTTAGATCAGGAAGTGGAAATTAGGGGTTGGCTCTACAATAAGCGTTCCAGCGGAAGGATTTTGTTTTTGCTGATTCGCGATGGTACAGCCGTAATTCAAGGGGTTGTCTTTAAAAACGACGTAACACCAGAAGTCTTTGAAGCGGCCAGATCTCTCACTCAGGAATCATCCTTGATTGTGAGGGGTATCCCCAAAGAAGAAAAACGGGCTCCGGGCGGCTATGAACTCTCCGTTACTGATCTGGAAATTGTGCAGATCGCGGCAGAATATCCGATCACCCCCAAAGAGCATGGTGTTGAATACTTAATGAATCACCGCCATCTTTGGCTTCGTTCCTCTAAGCAGCGGGCTGTGATGCTAATCCGCAATGAAATTATAAAAGCTTCCCGAGAATTTTATGATGATCGGGATTTTGTCTTGATTGATGCCCCTATTCTTACACCTGCCGCGGTTGAAGGTACTACTACCCTTTTTGAAACAGATTACTTCGATGAGAAGGCTTACCTGTCCCAGAGCGGGCAGTTATATATGGAAGCGGCTATAATGGCTTTTGGTAAAGTTTATTGTTTCGGGCCTACCTTCCGGGCCGAAAAGTCCAAAACCCGGCGGCATTTGATGGAGTTTTGGATGATCGAGCCGGAAGTTGCTTTTATTGATATGGACGAGAACATGGAACTGCAAGAAGAATATGTTACTTATATAGTTCAGCGTGTTTTGGAAAACAGGGCGGAAGAACTCCAAGTTTTAGAGCGGGATCTTGATAAATTAGAAAATATCAGGCCGCCTTTTCCCAGGATTTCTTACGACCGGGCCATTGAGATCCTACGGGACAAAGGGGCAGCAACCGAATGGGGTCAAGATTTTGGCGGTGCGGATGAGACCATTATTGCTAATGAATTTGATCGCCCGGTTTTTGTACATCGTTATCCCACGGAGATCAAGGCTTTTTACATGAAACCTGATCCCCTCCGCCCCGAAGTGGTCTTGGGCAGCGATCTGCTTGCGCCGGAAGGTTATGGGGAAATCATCGGAGGAGGCGAGCGTATTTCCGATCCGGAATTTCTTTTAGAAAGGATCCGCCGGCATTCCCTGCCGGAAGAAAATTACGCCTGGTACCTCGATTTGCGTAAATACGGGACTGTTCCTCATTCCGGTTTTGGAATGGGTTTAGAAAGAGCCGTGGCCTGGATTTGCGGGTTGCCTCATTTACGGGAAACAATTCCTTTCCCTCGCTTAATTAACCGCATTTACCCTTGACTGCGAAGCTTATCTAGTACCAAGGAAAATAAGTAAGACACCGAAAGAGGTTATGGCCAATTTCTGCCAGGAAAGTTGGCTGCTCAGGCCTAAAAGGCCGATGAAGCCGACTAAGGTTAGAATGATCGGTCCGATTAAACCTAAGATTCCGTTAATCTTAAGCGCAGTCTCTACCTTTCCGAATTTAAGCATTAGTAAAGCTGCGCTAATTTCAATGGTGCCGGCCACGAGGCGCAAAAGAGTCATCGTGACCACAGTTCTTAATTCGGTGTGCATTAGATCACTCCGTTTTCAGTAGTGATAATTATGTGTCGAGAGGAGATTGGCCATGTTTGAATACTTACGCCAAGCAGATTCCAGTATTCTGGAGGTAATTCAAAAAGAAACAAGGCGCCAGAACCAAAATCTAGAACTTATTGCTTCGGAAAATTTTGTTAGCCTTGCTGTCTTGGAGGCTTTAGGAAGTCAGCTTACTAATAAATATGCGGAAGGATATCCCGGTAGACGTTATTATGGAGGCTGTGAATATGTGGACATAGCGGAAGAACTAGCTATAACCAGGGCGAAAAAGATCTTTCAAGCGGAGCACGCTAATGTACAGCCCCATTCGGGTTCCCAAGCAAACCAAGCTGTTTTTTTCAGCGTGCTTAAACCCGGGGATACAATTTTGGGCATGGATTTAAGCCATGGGGGTCACCTCACCCACGGCAGCCCGGTAAATGTTTCGGGTTCCTGGTTTGATGTGGTTCATTATGGTGTCAAAAAAGAATCGGAACTTTTGGATTACGATCAAGTCCGGGATTTAGCCCGGAAACACAGGCCCAAGATGATTATTGCCGGTGCGTCCGCTTATCCTAGAATAATTGATTTTTCCGTTTTTAGAGAAGTGGCTGACGAAGTCGGGGCTTACTTAATGGTTGATATGGCCCATATTGCCGGGTTGGTAGCTGCCGGGATGCATCCCAGCCCCGTTCCCTATGCCGATTTTGTGACTACTACTACCCATAAGACTCTCAGGGGGCCCCGCGGAGGCATGATTTTAGCCAAAAAGGAACACGGCAGTGCTGTTGATAAGGCAGTTTTCCCCGGAATGCAGGGGGGGCCTCTGATGCATGTTATCGCGGCCAAAGCAGTGGCTTTTTGGGAGGCACTGCAGCCGGATTTTGAGCACTACCAGCAGGCGGTGGTGGCTAACGCCAGGGCCTTGGGGGAAGTTCTCCAAAAACACGGATTTCCTTTAATCTCCGGAGGGACAGATACCCACCTCTTGCTAGTGAACGTTAAAGCGCGTGGATTTAGCGGAAAAGAAGCAGAAGAGCTGCTGGATCGAGTGGGCATTACGGTGAATAAGAATACGATACCCTTTGAGCAGGAAAGCCCTTTTATTACTTCGGGGATTCGGATCGGAACCCCCGCCCTGACTACTAGGGGCATGGGTGTTTCGGAAATGGAAATCATTGGTGAACTGATTGTGAGGGCTTTAATAAAAGGACCGGAGGATTTTAGCGGGATTCGCCGGGTGATCGCCGAATTAACTGAGAAATATCCCCTTTATCCCGAGATAAGCTAGTCAAAAAAGTCAAAAAAGGGTATTGGGAAGCTTGATTCCCAAAAGAATTTAGTCTATAATTAAAGATGATTTCTTGGCAATGAAAGAGTCAACTCAATTCTTCCCGCAGCAGAGAGCTAATGGGTGGTGCAAATTAGCCGGAGGGTTTGAGGTTTCCAACTCTGGAGCTACAGCTGCTTTCTAATTAAGGTGGACTACATTATTTGTAGTTAATCAGGGTGGCAACGCGGGAATAATTCTCGTCCCTGGATCTTCGGGTTCAGGGACGATTTTTTTATTTCTTTTAAAAGGAGACGGGAAAATGCTAGATCTTAAGATGATTCGCCAAAATCCGGATCGCGTCCGGGAAGCCCTCGCCAAGACCGGGGAAAAAGCCCCCTTGGATCAGCTTTTGAAATGGGATGAACAAAGGCGGGCTCTTTTGGTTGAAGTGGAAGAATTGAAAGCCAAGCGCAATGAAGTTTCGGCGCAAGTGGCTGTCCTAAAAAGGGAAGGCCAAGATGCGGGCAGCTTAATTGAAGAAATGCGCTTTGTCTCCCAGCGGATTAAGGATTTGGATAAAAAAGAGCGGGAAGTCCAAGCTAAACTGGAGGACGCTTTGCTGCGGATACCCAATCTCCCCCACGAATCTGTTCCCTTGGGAGAGAGTGAAGAAGATAATGTTGAAATTCGGCGCTGGGGAGAACAAACCGCCTTTGAATTCGAGCCGCTGCCCCACTGGGAAATTGGCGTTAACCTGGATATTTTTGATTTCGAACGCGCCGGTAAAGTAACAGGCTCCCGTTTTCTGTTTTTAAAAAGGGAAGGTGCCCGTTTGGAGCGGGCCTTAATCAACTTTATGCTCGATCTGCATGTGGAGGAGCACGGCTATGAAGAGATTTTCCCCCCGTTTATTGTTAACGCCGGAAGTGCAACCGGCACAGGCCAACTGCCAAAGTTTGCGGTGGATATGTTTAAATTGGAGAACTTGGACTATTATTTGATTCCCACGGCAGAGGTGCCGGTAACAAATCTTTACCGGGATGAAATCTTGAATGCCGAAGATCTGCCTATTTATCACGTAGCTTACTCTGCCTGCTTTCGTTCCGAGGCGGGTTCTGCCGGGCGGGATACCCGCGGTTTGGTTAGAACACACCAATTTAACAAAGTTGAGCTGGTTAAATTTGTATTTCCTGAAAATTCTTATCAAGAATTGGAGAAATTAACAAATAATGCGGAAACCGTTCTGCAAAAACTGGGGCTTCCTTACCGAGTAACTCAAATGTGCACTGCCGATCTGGGCTTTACCGCGGCTAAGAAATATGATCCGGAAGTTTGGATGCCCAGCTATGGGCGATATGTGGAAATTTCTTCCTGCAGCAATTTTGAAGATTTCCAAGCCCGCCGCGCAAATATTCGGTTTCGTCGGGAAAAAAAATCCAAACCGGAATTTGTGCACACATTAAACGGTTCCGGTATTGCTATCGGCCGCTGCTTGGCCGCTATTGTTGAAAATTACCAGGAGGCCGACGGCTCTGTGCTCATCCCGGAAGCGTTGCGCCCTTATATGGGCGGCCTGGAACGTATTACTAAAGGAAAATAGCTACTTGTTAAGAACGGAAAGTTAGGATATAATGTAGCAAATGTGTATTTGGGAAGGGTGCCAGAGCGGACGAATGGAGCGGTCTT
>JAAYRS010000205.1 GCA_012518645.1 Bacillota bacterium | reverse complement strand
TGGGCCTAAGCCCGAGGAAGAAGAGAAAAATGCGGCTGTAGTAGGCGCCTTGGAATCCTCGGCCGCCGTTTTAGAGGAAAGCAGGGAGCTGGAACAGCCCGCTGCATCCGCAGGCCGGAAAGTCTTAGCCACCCCCGCCGCCAGGCAGCTGGCCCGGGAGCTGGGGATCGAGCTTACAGCTATTCGGGGCACCGGCCCCGAGGGGGGTGTTCGGAAAGAAGATGTGCTTTTAGCCCGGGAAACCCGGGCCGAAGAAACAGGGCCGGAGACAGCAGCCCTTTCCTCTTTAGCTAAAACCATGGCAGAAAACATGTCCCTTTCCAAACGGGAAATTCCCCAAGCCGCGGTTTTGGATGAATTCGATTTAAGCGAATTAGTCCGCTTTAGAAATGACGCTAAAGAAAAAGCGGAACAAGAAGGAATCAAGCTGACCTACATGCCTTTTTTGATCAAAGCCCTTGTCTTAGCCCTCCAGGATTACCCTTCTTTCAATGCTAGATTTTCCCCGGAAACTAACGAAATAGTGTTTCAAAAAGATTATAATATTGGTATAGCTGTAGATTCACCGGACGGCTTAGTGGTACCGGTAATTAAAAACGCCGAACAGCTTAGTCTCCTGCGTCTGGCGGAAGAGGTCCAAAACCTAGCGGAAAAGGCCCGCCGGCGGACTTTGACCCTGGAGGAAATCCGCGGGGGCACCTTCTCCTTGACAAACTACGGGGCCGTGGGTGCTTTATCCGGGCTGCCCATCATTAAGCATCCGGAAGCGGCGATTTTGGGGATGGGCAAAATCAGCCCTAAACCGATCGCAGATGGCCAGGGCCAAATCGTCGTCAAACAGATGCTGCCCTTAACCTTGGTTTTTGATCATCGTTTTATCGACGGGGGCGGAGCAGGCCGGTTTATGGCGCGGCTTAAGGAGCTTTTGGAAGAGCCGCTGCTGTTACTGCTGAGTTAATTAAAGCGGGGAAGGCGTCTTCCCCGCCCATAATCCCTTTTCTTGGCAGGCCCGCAGCTAGAAAAAAAGCTGAAAGGGAGGGCTGATTTGATGGGAGATCTTAAAATTAAAAGAATTTATGAACCTGCCGACCCGGAGGATGGTTACCGCCTTTTGGCGGATCGGCTCTGGCCCCGGGGGCTTAGCCGCAAGCAGGCCCAAATCGATTGTTGGGCCCGGGAAATTGCCCCTAGTACTGGGCTGCGCCGGGCATTTCATCAAAATTCACTTTCCCCAGAAGCCTTTCAGCAGCGCTATCTGGCTGAACTAGGCCAAAACCAAGAGGCCTCTGCTTTTTTGAGCGAAATTAGAAAGAAATTGAAAGACACCAACGTAACTCTTCTTTATGCCGTCAAAGAGATCGAGAGAAGCCATGCCCCTATCCTTAAAAGATGGATAGGGGCAGAGGGTGACGGCTAAAATAGTTTTCCTTTGTTCTACAAGATCCGGGCCAGCTCGGCTAACCTTTCCGCAACTGTAGAAACTTCTGTCATGGCTGCTGAGATTTCTTGAGCGGCGGCGGTTTGATCGATTCCGATTTGTTCAGTTGACTGCGCATGACGGGAGACGCCTTGAAATAAGTTTTTCAGCTCGCCGAGGATAACTTCGATGTTCCTGGTGGAGGCAGCTGAATTTTCTGAAAGCTGGCGGATTTCTTCAGCAACAACTCCAAAGCCGCGTCCTTGCTCACCAGCTCTGGCAGCCTCTATTGCTGCGTTTAAACCCAGTAAATTTGTTTGAGCAGCCACATTACGAATCATGGCCAGGATTTCGTTGGTCTTTTCTAAGTTTTCTGCTGCGGCTCTGACAGTGCTGGCCAATTCTGCCTGAGCATTGCTTAGTTCGGCGGCTGAAGCCGCCAATTCCTGGGAACTGGCGGTGGTTTGTTGAAAACTAGCTGCCAATTGGTTGGCAATCGCAATTAGCTCGTTTTGTGTGGAAAGATCAATCCCAATATTAAGGGTACCCACAATCTTGTTGTTCCCGTCTTTGATGGGGATCATTACTGCTTTAAAGGCAAAACCATAGGCCTCCGCAGGTACTTCCGCCGCAAGCGGCTTTCCGCTTTTAAAGGCGGTAATTGTGGGATCATCTTTTGGTATGGGCAGGCCTGCCCCCACCCTCACATCTATTTTATCTCCGGGATAATAGGCCCAAAATTTATCACCATCCGTGACCGCAGCCATGGTGTCTAAAGGAAACAATGCTTTGAAATATTGTGCTGAATAAGAGAGTGCTCCTAAAATTTCTTCTTTCGTTTGATACATCTAATCCCCCCAAAAACTGTAATTTAATCCTCTTTCTGTTTGTTAATGATAAACCCTGCTGATAATAGTTGAGTTAACCTAAAGCTTACAAGCGGGAGCGGAATCAAAAAAGATCGGCCGGCAGAAGCCGGCTTTTTTGTCGGGAGAAAACAGAATTGAGAAGAGCCTTCTTTTTTTGAAGGACATTTGGCAAATAAGGTGAATAATCCAAAGAAGTTAACAAATTTCACATTAAGGAGGGTAAGCGTTAAGAATCAAAATTACCAGTAAAAAGAAAGGGGATTTTTATGAGAAACACTGTTATCTTGGTTGCCGCCATTGTTCTGTTGGCTTCTTTGGTTGTCAGCGCTCAAGAAACTATAGCAGTTTACACAACTCTTTTTGAGCCTACTGCTAGGCTGTTGTTTGATGCTTTCGAAGAAGATACGGGTATCAAGGTAGAGTGGGTACGCCTTTCAGGAGGGGAGGCGGTGGCCAGGCTGGATGCTGAGCGCCGTAATCCTCAGGTCAGTATTTGGTTCGGCGGGGTGGGGCTCGACCATATGACCGCCAAGAACATGGGCTTAACGGAAGCCTACGTTTCTCCCAACGCCGAAAACATTCCGGTCCAGTTTAGGGATCCTGAGCATTACTGGATTGGTATCTATGTTGGGGCCTTGGGGTTTATATCTAATCAAAATCGCCTTGCTGAGTTGGGAATAGATCCGCCTACATCCTGGTATGATTTGATTCAACCGGAATTAAAAGGTGAAATCCAAATCGCCAATCCGGGCAGCTCCGGGACCTCCTACAACTTTATTGCCACCCTGGTCCAGCTTTGGGGAGAAGAGGATGCCTTCGAATACCTAAAAGAATTTCATAAAAACGTGCAGCAATACACCCGCTCCGGAAATGCACCTAACCCAGCCGCGGGCTTAGGCGAATGCGCCGTAGGAATCGGCTATGCTCACGATCAGGTTACTGTAATCCAAGAAGGCTACCCGGTCAATATTACTTTTGCTGAAGAAGGCACAGGCTACGAGGTAGCCTCGATTTCTTTGGTCAAGGGCGGGAAACAAATGGAAGCGGCTAAAAAACTTTATGATTGGGGCCTGACGGAACGGGCCGCCATTTTGCTCGCTTCCACAAACGTGGTCCCCTTAATCGATGTACCTTTGATGGAAGGTGCGGTACCCATCTCCAGCATTAATGTTATTGATCAAGATGATCTTTGGGCCGCCTCTCAAAAGGAACGGTTAGTAGAAAAATGGAATAATGAGGTATACCGTCAGCGTTAAATTGGTGGAGGGGTTCCTGCTTGGGCGGGAACCCCGCTATTAAAGGAGAGATCTCTGTGGCTACAGAAACACGGCGCCGACGAAAACCAGCTCTGGGGGCTAAAAGTTGGTGGCAGTTAAGGCAGGACCCGGTGCTTTTGATTACTTTAATAATTATCAGTGTGTCCTTATTTTTGTTTATTGTCTATCCTTTGTACAAGGTTTTTGTGCTCAGCGTTAAACCGAAGGGTTTATTTTCTTTGGAAGCCTACCATTATATTTTTACTCAATGGTGGCTTAGGCAGAGCTTTTTTAACAGCCTGCTTTTAGGTTCTTTAACGGCAACCGCCTCAACTGTTGTCGGTTTTATCTTCGCTTTTGCCCTTAACCGCACGGATATGGACGGCAAAGGGTTTTTTCGGCAGATTGTCCAACTGCCTCTGGTTTCACCGCCTTTTATGTTTACCCTTTCCGTGATTTTGCTCCTGGGTAAAAACGGCTTAATTACCAAGAAACTTTTAGGCCTGGCCAACTTCAATATCTACGGCTTAAAAGGCTTGGTTTTGGTCCAGACCGTAAGCATGTTTCCCATTGCTTACATGACTTTAAATGGTGTTATGCAAGGTATCAACCCCGATCTAGAGGAAGGCGCCTTAGATTTGGGGGCTAGCCGTTTCGGCGTCTTCCGCACGATCACTCTGCCTTTATCCATCCCGGGATTGGCCAGCTCCTGGCTTTTGGTCTTTGTCACCTCTCTGGCTGATTTTGCTAACCCGATGGTTTTAGGCGGCACCTTTGAAGTCCTCTCTGTCCAAGCCTATTTGCAGTTTACCGGATTTTTTAATGCGCCCCGGGGGACAGCTTTAGCCATCACGCTTTTGATTCCGGCGATGATTGCTTTTTTGGTGCAGCGTTATTGGGTTTCTAAAAAGTCGTATGTTACTGTTACCGGCAAACCCTCCGGCGTTCGTACTTTAGAAGTTAACCCCCGGCTGCGCCGGGCCCTTCTGGCTTTTTGCAGCGCGGTAACCCTGGTGATTTTAGCTTTTTACGGTACCGTCATTATGGGCGCGTTTGTAGATACCTGGGGTGTCAATTTTAAGCCCACCCTAAAACACTGGATCTACGCTTGGGACGTTGGTTATTACAGTATCAAATCCACTGTGCTTTTGGCCTTGATTGCCACTCCCATCACGGGGCTTTTAGGTATGGTTATCGCTTTTGTCCTTGTACGCAAGGATTTCCCGGGCAAAAGGCTTCTCGGGCTGGTTTCCATGTTAGCCTTTGCCGTGCCCGGCACAGTGGTGGGGATTGGGTATATTTTAGCATTTAATGAACCGCCCCTTCTTTTAAGCGGTACAGCGGCCATAATTGTCCTTTGTTTTGTCTTTAGAGAAGTGCCCGTGGGCATAGAATCGGGGGTGGCTTCTTTGGTTCAAATAGACAAATCCATTGAAGAAGCCTCCACTAATCTAGGGGCCTCCACGGGCTACACTTTTGGCCAGATTACCCTGCCCCTAATTAGGCCGGCGTTTTTGGCGGGCCTCTTTTTTGCTTTCACCAGGAGCATGACTGCAGTCAGCGCCATAATCTTTTTGGTAACGGCCCGTTGGCACCACCTAACGGTCCTGACCTTATCCCAAACGGAAATTATGCGTTTGGGGGCGGCTTCGGTTTTAAGCCTAATTTTAATTGTTATTGTGCTGTTCGCTTTCGCCATTATGCGTGTGGTTGTAGGCGATACCGTCAAGCATCAGCTGCGGGGATAGGGAGGAAAAGCAATGTGTGCACAAAGGGTAGAATTACGTCAATTGGTAAAAGTGTTTCCCGCACCGGGAGGGCGGGAAGTGCGGGCAGTAGACGGAATTGATCTAAAAATAGAACCGGGAGAAATGGTCACGCTTTTAGGCCCTTCCGGTTGCGGCAAAACTACAACCTTACGGATGGTGGCCGGTTTTGAAATGCCCACTTCCGGCCAAATTTTAATCGGAGGGAAAAACGTAGCTGCTAAAGCTCCCAACGAGCGGGATACAGCTATGGTTTTTCAAAGCTATGCTTTATTCCCCCATATGACTGTAGAAGAGAATGTTGCTTATGGTTTGCGTTTCCGCCGCGTCAGCCGGGAAGAAAAAAGAGAACGGGTGGAGCGGGTGATGGATTTGGTAGGGTTGGGCAGGATGGGCGGGCGGGCCCCGGGGCAGCTCTCCGGCGGCCAGCAGCAGCGGGTGGCTTTGGCCCGGGCCTTGGTAGTAGAGCCCCAGGTTCTCCTTTTTGATGAGCCTTTATCCAAATTAGATGCCAAACTGCGGGAATATATGCGTGAGGAGATCCGCCGGGTCCAGCAGCGCCTTAAAATCACGGCAATTTACGTCACTCATGATCAGGCGGAAGCTATGGCTTTATCCGACCGGATCGTAGTTATGAATGAAGGGAAAATTGAGCAGGTGGGCAACCCCCAGGATATCTATTTACGTCCCGAAAGTAAATTCGTGGCTGATTTCATCGGCAAGGTCAATTTCTTAAAAGGCCGTTTACAGCGTTCTTCCGGCTCCGGGGCAGAGGTGGAAATTTTCCAAAGAACCGTTGTAATCAAGAGGGTGCCCGGCCGATTAAAAGCCGATGTTTTAGTGGTTGCCAGGCCGGAAGCACTTTCGCTTAGTAATGAAGAAGGGATCCCTATTCAAGTGGAAAGCGCCGTCTATCTTGGTTCTTTTTTAGAATACCGGGTAATTTTGCCCAACGGCGATAAAATTACGGTACTTGTCAGCAACCCCCACTTGGAAAAATTGTTCCAACCGGGCCAAGCCGGGTTTTTGCAGCTGGATCCTGAAAACGTTCACCTCCTTCCGGCAGCAGGCGGTGAATAGGAGAAAAATTTCTAAAGCAGCAGGCTTTAAGCTGGGGCGAAACCGTTTTTACCCCGTCTTTTCTTCCTTGTTTGAAATTGCACCGGCTTTTTTGCTGCGCCGGGGGTATTGAGTAATAGATGCTTTTGGGTCGAGAAGAAGGTTGGTTCGTTCAGCATTTTGTGGGGTCTTCTCGCCAGTCTTTTGAGTTTCCGGTCAATTCCCACTAAAACAAAAACTATTAGAAACAGCCGGAAGCAGGATTTTGGCCCCGGCTGCTGCCGGATTTAGGCTCAGCACTAAGGCGGGGTGCTCAAAAGAGGCTGGAAAGAGGCGAAGCCTGTGCAGAGCGCTGTCTTTTTGATCGGAACAGAGCAAGCCGTTGGCTTTGGTTCTCCGGTATAATCGAGGCGGATACTATTATCGCGGTTCGTTTTCGCCGGGCATTGGTCCCAAAGACATTTGTGGGCCAAAGGTTAAGCCCCAACCCTTTCCCCTTCGGGCCGTGCGGGTCGATCAGCATACCTTAGCTTTTATCCCAGCAGCGCCTTTATACCAAAAGGTTCTGGATCTTAGGGGTGATTTCCAATTGTGGGGAAAGTGCCCTTGCGGGAATTGGGCCTGAATTTGGAAGACAGGGCACTCCGCTACCTGCTGGAAAGCGATGATAACCGCACTTTTGATGTGAAATCGGAGGAAGTACAAAGAAACGCGGGAAAAAAGCAAATTTTACGGCTCACCCTTGTTAGTACAGCTCTCGGCTTGGAGGAAGAGATCACAGCAGAATATAATTTAACTTCGCGGGGGACGTCCCTCCGGGTTTTATGCTGAAAGAAGAAAAACCGGACGGCTTTTCTCAACTGCGGATTGTTTTTTCCCAGGGATTGAAAGCCGATCGGGATATACAAGGGGTATCTTAGTATTTGGCCTGGCATTAACTGCACTGTGCAGGCCCAGAGAAAAATATAGTGTAGGGTTCCTTCCCGGTATTGAAGGGAATTATGGGCAAAAAATGGCCGAATCCGCAGACTACCTGTGGGAGGCGGCCATTTCTGATCTTAACCCAAAGGCCGAGCTGCTTAGCCCCGGGCCGTTTTTCTTGAGCGGAATATCTGGATCTGACCTTGTTCCTTCCGGTTTGAGGCTGCGGATCGCGGGATTTTAGAACCGGAAAATTCTGAATTAGGTCCAAAGGCCGAACTGCATTTTACCCTTGTTCGCTTGACATAAAGAAGGCAAGTCTATGGCGGGCAGCGATTTAGAATACAGTGTTTATAGTCTGCGCCGTTATTGGTGGTGGGAATACGGGAGTGAAACCAGTTTCCGCCGGTATTTAATGAAGAATTGGTCCTAAAAACAGCCGGGAGTTTGAAAACAGATCAAGACGGTTTCTCCAACCCGTGATTACGGAGAAATTTTGCTGGCAATAAAGGACCCCTTAGGAGGTCATAGCGCCGGCTATTTCTTCCGCTCGTTTTGGCGGGGGACAGTGCCGAAACAGCAAGCCCGGCAGCACCCGCCCTTAAATTAGATCGGGAAGAACACTTGCCGGGGGCACAGCCCGGATTTCCCTGAAGGCGCCCCGGGTGCCCGGGCTTTAGGGCAGAATATCCGCCGGGGCGGGATTGTCACCGGCGCCGGCAACAGCACCGCTCTTACCTTTTATTTCCGGAAAAGTGATTTTCCGGTCCAAGTCTTGTCGGTTTTTTATGTGCAGTAAATTTGTTTCTCAAGAATTTTACATCCAAGCCGATATAAAAAGTAAGAAGGAAGTGCCGAGGCGGCCCAAGTTGGCTTTGAGCCGGGGTTTATGAGCAGGGCAGGGAATCGTAAACATCATTAGCGCCAATTTCTATTTTACAACAATCCGGGAAACTCAAACTTTTATGGCAGGAATTTACAGATTTGTGGTAAAGGTATAAATTGGGAACGGTGCATTACCACAATAAGGGCCGGCAGTAATCGAAAGAAGGATGGTAGCATGGGGGTAAAGTCGAAAGGCGGAAGAAATCAATCGGGGTTGATTCTTAGGTCCTTTTTAGCTTTTTTTCTTATTTTTCTCTGCTTGCCGCAAATTACCAGGGCCGATCTGGGTGATTGGGGAACCGTTTGGGAGGATATTTTTGCCCAACACGGTTCTGTTATTCTTGTGGTTGAAGACGAAAGCGGCCGGATTTTGCGGGCCAACGACGCCGCGGCCGCTTTTTACGGCTACCCTAAGGCGCAGTTGGAAGGCATGAATATGGAAATGCTGCACGGTTTCTCCCGTCAAGAAATAAAAGAAAAGCGGCGGGAGGCCGCTGAAGAAGGCCGCAGGGATTTGGTTTTAGATCAGTTTTTGGCTGACGGGAGCCGGCGCACAGTAAAGTTTAACACATCCTCCTCTCAAGGCCGGGTGTTTTATATTATCACTGATATTACCGAAGAGTTAGCGGCTAACCGCCGCTTAATCGCTAATTTGCAACGGGTGGATAGAGCGGAGAATATTGCTAACGTGGGCTGGTGGGAATATGTTTTAGCTGAGGACCGCCTTCTGCTTTCAGAAGGAGCCCAGCGGATAGTGGGCTGGCCCAGAGGGGAGCAGACAATGCAGGACACCTTAGATCACACTCTTGCCGAGGATTTGAAAACTAGAACAGAAGCGCTGCAGGCACTGATAGAGGGAGGTCAGCCTTATGATATCCAATTTAGGCTAAAAAGAGCCTCCGACGGCGCGGTGATTATAGTGCATTCCGTGGCGGAATATGATTCTTCCGCCGGCGTTGTTTTCGGCACCTTTCAAGATGTTACAGAAGATGTTGCTAAAACAGAAGCCTTGGCCCGCTCAAAGCAGAGAAATATTAATCTGCTCTTGATTCTGTTAGTACTTCAGCTACTGGCTATTATTGTTCTTTGGGTTGCAATCCGGCAGAGGAAAAAAGCCCAAAAAGAGACTCAGCAAAACTTAAAACGCACTGAAAGCCTAGTGCGGATCCTGCAACACCCGACTGAATCGATCCAAGAATTGCTGGATTACGCGTTAGAGGAATCCGTTACATTAACGAAAAGCGATTATGGTTACATATTCTTTTACGAGGAAAGTAAACAGGAATTCAAGGTTTATGCTTGGTCTGGAGCTGCCCTGGAAAGATGCGCCGTCGAAGAAAAACAACTCGTTTATCATCTGGAGAAGACAGGCATTTGGGGTGAGGTGGTCAGACAGCGCCGGCCCCTTGTGATCAACGACTTTGAGCGTCCCCATCCTCTGAAAAAGGGTTATCCCCCAGGGCATGTGCCCATCAAGAAATATTTAACAGTTCCCATTTTTGATGGGGACCAAATTGTGATGGCGGTTGGTTTGGCCAACAAAGAAACAGATTATGATCAGATGGATATCTGGCAGATAACCTTACTAATGAACAATGTCTGGACTCTTGTTCAAAAAAGAAGAAGCGATCTTGCGCTGTGGGCAGAAAAAGAGAGGCTGCAGGCAACTTTGCGTTCGGTGGGGGACGGCGTTATTGCCACTGATAAAGAGGGCCGGATTGTAGGGATCAACGGAGTGGCCCAGGAACTTACGGGCTGGTCCCGCCGGCAGGCTTTGGGCCGGCCTTTTACTGAAGTGTTTCATATCCTCAACGAACATACTAGGGAAAAATGTGAAGATCCGATAGGGAAGGTTTTACGTACAGGTAAAACGGTGGGGTTGGCTAATCATACTGTCTTAGTGGCCCGGGGCGGCAGAGAAAGACAGATTGCCGATAGTGCCGCCCCTATTATTGATGCCCGGGGTGAAATCGATGGTGTAGTCCTTGTCTTTCGGGATGTAAGCGAAGAAAGAAGAAAAATGGCCGAAATTAATTATCTGAGTGAACACGACTATTTAACCGAAGTCAAAAACAGGCGCTATTTTGAATTTAAACTTCAAGAACTGGATCAATCGGATCAATTGCCTTTTTCCCTGATTATGGCCGGCTTTGATGGTTTAAGCATGGTTAACGAAAGCTTTGGCTATGCTCAAGGCGATGAAATTTTACGGAAGACCGCCCGAGTAATCGAGCAAAACTGTCCCCCGGATGCCACTTTGGCCAGGTGGAGCGGAGATGAATTTATCCTTTTACTTCCCCAAACAACAGCCGCTAAGGCCGAAGCTGTCAGCAGCGAAATCGCCGAGGCACTCCGGAAGGAGTCGGTAAATTCAATACCTCTTTCCATTTCTTTGGGCAGTTTTACCAAAAATGAGCCCGGGCAGACCACGGCCGAAATGCTGAAAGAAGCGGAAACCCGGATGTATCGGGCAAAATTGTATCAAAGCCCGGGTATTCGCAGCCAAATGATTGACGCTTTAATGTCAGCTTTGTATGAAAAGGATCCCCGGGAGGAAAAGCACTGCAAGCGGGTTAGCGAGCTAAGCCAATTTTTAGGCCAAGCTCTAGGCCTGGCTCGGCGGGAGATCGAGGAGTTAAAGCTAATTGGTTTGTTTCACGATATCGGCAAGGTCAGTATCGCCAAAAACATTTTAAACAAACCCGGCCCCCTAACACCTGAGGAATGGCTGGAAATTAAGCGCCATCCGGAAGTAGGCTACCGGGTTCTGAGCAAGGTGCAGGATATGGCGGAAATTGCCAACTACGTCTTAGCGCACCATGAGCGCTGGGACGGCCGCGGGTATCCTCAAGGTCTGAAAGGCGAGGAAATACCTTTGCAAAGCCGGATTATTGCTGTGGCGGATGCTTATGACGCCATGATTAGTTTCCGTCCTTACAAGGATAGTCTGTCTAAAGAAAAGGCAATTGAAGAACTGAAAAAATGCGCCGGGACCCAATTTGAACCGGAAATCGTAAAAAAATTTGTGGATGCAACTCAAAATTTAGATCAGGCGGCCCCAGCCCAAGAATAACCTCTAAAGTGCAATCTTAAGGCCCACGGGGCAGTGATCGCTGCCTAGGATCTTATTATAAATTTTGGCTTCAATTAATTGATTTTCTAAACTTGAGGATACTAAAAAATAGTCAATTCTCCAGCCGATATTGCGGGCTCTGGAATTGGCAAAGTAGGACCACCAAGTATAGGCTCCCTCTTTGTCCGGGAAAAAATAGCGGAAGGTATCCAAAAATCCTTCCTGGAGCAAAAGTGCAAATTTTTCTCTTTCTTCCTCTGTAAAACCGGCGTTTCTTTTGTTTGGGCCCGGGTTTTTAAGATCTATTTCCCGATGGGCTACATTTAAGTCCCCACAAACCAGGACCGATTTTTCCGATTGCAGATCAAGCAGGTAGGCCCGGAAGGCATCCTCCCATTTCATTCGGTAATCGAGCCGGGCCAACCCCCGCTGGGAATTGGGAGTGTAGACATTAAGCAGATAAAACGAATCATACTCTAAAGTTATCATTCTTCCTTCTTGATCGTGTTCTTCCAGGCCCATCCCCCTTTTTACGGCAATTGGTTTTTGTCTGGCAAAAATGGCTGTTCCCGAATAGCCTTTTTTTTCTGCGTAATTCCAGTATTGATAGTAGCCGTCCAGTTTTAAATCAATCTGCCCTTTCTGCAGTTTTATTTCTTGTACACAAAAGAAATCACTATCAATTTCCCTAAAAAACTCCAAGAAACCCTTTTTAACACAGGCTCGCAAGCCATTTACATTCCAAGAAATTAAATTTATTGGAATCTCCCCCCACTGCAGTCTGTCTCTTTGCTGAGCACTATCTTTCGCCGCCAAGGTTGGGAAACCTGCCTTCAATTTACTTTCCCGCGCCTAGTTAGAATAAAGGTTTATTCATGCAATTAATCCTTCTTTTACCACTGAGGGAAGCTTCAAGTACTGTCTTTGCAAATTTAAGAGGTAATTATCAATCTTAGCTAATGCTTTTCACGCATTTCGTACAAAACGGGAATAAAATAGAGGGTTTTTTGAAAAAGCGTTGAATAGAAGAGAGCATGAATAAAAATGCACATATGAAAGGAGAGTTTTAATGTATCGGAAAGCAAGTATTTTGGTTGCAGCAGTGTTTTTTGTTTTTGCATCTAGCTTTGTAGCTCTGGCGGATAATGATACCTTAGTAATCGGTTCCGGAGCAGAAGCCATTGGCCTGGATCCCCGTCTGGAAACAGATGTACCGTCCTTTGAAAGGATCAACATCATCATGGAGTCCTTAGTCAAGTTCGATGTAGACATGGAGTTGGCGCCGCTTTTGGCTAAATCTTGGGACGTAAGTGAAGATACGATGACTTTGTATTTTGAGTTGGAGGAAGACGTTACCTGGCATGACGGAACACCTTTTACTCCGGAAGATGTAAAATATACCTTTGAATGGGTACTGGCAGAAGAGAACGCTGCCCCTAACAGAGGCCTTTACGAAGATATTGCTGAAATTGAAATAATCAGCGATAATGAAATCGTCTTCCGCTTGGGCAAACCCAATTCGTTTTTGCTGAATAACATTGCCCGCATGCCCATTACACCTAAGCACGATGCAGATCGGGAAGACTTCAGGCAGTCTCCTATTGGAACCGGCCCTTATAAGCTGGTCTCTTGGAGCAGGGATGATCGCATGGTTTTGGAGGCTAACGAGGACTATTGGGGAGGCAAGCCCAAGCTCGCCAATGTAGTTTTTCGCCCTATCCCGGAAAACTCCACCCGCTTGCTAGCTTTCGAAGCCGGTGAAATTGACGTTTTCCAAGGCGGCGTAGTACCGCAGGAAATCGATCGCCTGGAGGCTGACGAGAATTACGTCGTCCAGAGGGCACCCGGAACAGGTTATAACTACCTTGGCTTTAACACCCAGGTGGGTACTTTATCTGATGTCAGGGTGCGGCAGGCTATGAGCTATTTAATTAACCGCGAAGGTATTGTGGAGAGAGTTCTTAACGGTATCGGCACTCCCGGTATCAGCCCGGTATCCATGGCTCT
>JAAYRS010000204.1 GCA_012518645.1 Bacillota bacterium | reverse complement strand
TTTGAACAATTTCGGCGGGCTATCTAGCCGGCGCAGCCGGGCCCTTTTTTTAAAAAAATAAGTGCGGATCTGGACCCAAAATGTACATTCTTGGAATGGCCGGAAGGAGAAAAGATAGCTCAAAGCGGATATTCTAATCATCGGGGCAGGCGCAGTGGGCTGTGCCTTGGCGCGGGAGCTTTCGAAATATAGGGTTAAGGTCCTGGTAGTAGATAAGAACGAAGATGCGGGCGGCGCTGCCTCCAAGGCAACAGCGCTATTACCCGCGCAGGGTATGACGCTCTGCCGCACCGGCATCGGAACCGGATGCTGCGGTTAAGGATCCGGAAGTACCTTTTGCCGGAGTGGGTCCCATCCTGCCTGCGGTAACCGCGAAGCAGCTTCAAAGGCTGCCGGCCATCAAAGAAAAGTCCTTTGAAATAGGGTTTTCGATGCGGACTGCCGCGGTGCGGCCCGGCTTTTGGAGATCATTAAACCCCGCCTTGAAAGGCGGCCTTTTCATACCTCGGGAAAGCATGATCGACCCCTTTACTTTCGTTGCCGCCACTCCGGCGAGGCGGGTTTGTGCCCCTTGCATTGTCAGCGCTGCCGGGCTACACTGCGATTAAATAGTCCGGATGGCAGGAAGGGATGACAATATGTAAATCCCCGCAAAGGCCGGTTTTTTGACCGGACAAAAATTCTTCGGCCGGGCTCGGCATGTAATCCTGCTTATCCCCACTAAAGGGACTATAGGAAAACTCATGCCTTTTAGCTTCCCCCCGGCGGAAGGGCCGGTTTGTGCTAACCCGGAGCGGGGTATATTTTTTTTGAATGCTGAAAGCATCGCGCTTGCTGTGGGCCGCCGGGAAAGAATTCCGGGGAAAAGATCCAAATCCCGGGCACTCGCCCTGCAGAAGAATAATCATCTTAGGTTCCGGGAATCCCGGTATGATTACGGCCAAAGATGGCCTTAGCAGCTGTGCTGGAAATGGAAGATTATTGCAGCGGCCCGGCCCGCAATTGTGCTCAGTGTCTTTTGGATTTTAAAATTCCCTAAGGAGCATAGGCCCGTAGCGGGGACGGAACAGTTTCCGGCCTGTGATACCCGGCGGGCCTGATCTTGGAAAATGAATTAAGCCACGCCGCGGGAATTGCAGTTGATCAAAGCACAGGAGGGTCCCTTGTCAATCAAAAGATGCGGACCTCCCGCCCGTCCGTCTTAGCCTGCGGCAATGTGCTTCAAGTTAATGATCCGGCGGATAATGTCCCCCGGGAAAGTGAAATTGCACGCTATGCCCAAGGGGGATTGAACTGTAATGCGCTCCGGGCCGGAATGTCAACTACATTTGTCCCCAGCGGTGAAATTATACTTCCGAATCAACGAACGGGAAAGGAAGGTCCGCATCCCGGCCCGCGGCACGGCCGCCCTCAGCGGAGATTAGAAGAAGGCATTTTGCTGATTGGTGTGGTAAAGGAGACTTAAAAGGTATGTCCAAAACCATTAAAATTATCTGCACAGTCTATCCCCTGGGATGTGCCTTGGTTGTCAGGGGCAGGGGGGGAGGAGATAATAGAAATCAAGGGCTGCGGCTGTAAATTAGAGGAAAATATGCCGAAAACTATTTTCTTGATCCCAGGCGGATATGAACATCCGCGGCAAAGGCGGGAGGCGCTTTGGTCCCCCTTGTCCCGGTCCGCACCAATAAGGCGATTCCTAAAGGATTGCAATTTCAATGTCTTCAGGAAATAAGGAAATTGAGGGTAAAGGCGCCCATTAAGATCTTATGATGTTTTAAGCCCCAAGGCTTTGCAGACCGGGGCGGATGCGGGGTGATAATCTTGCTGGGCAAGAAGGCTAAGCGGTCTTAAAGGAGGGGTGGTAATAAGTTTGGACATTGTTAAAGTCCGCAATCTAACAAAAAGGTACGCGGAGATTACTGCAGTGAACAATATTTCTTTTTCCATTAAGAAAGGGGAAATCTTTGGCTTTTTAGGCCCCAACGGGGCGGGTAAGACCACAACCCTTAAAATGTTGGTAGGCCTAGCCAGGCCAACTGCGGGGCAGATAATTATTGACGGGATTGATGCTGTCCGCGCCATCAAGCAGGTGCAGGACATTATGGGGGTTGTGTCTGATGAAAACAATCTCTATGATGAGATGAGCGGTTTTGAGAACCTCTGCTTTTGCGCCGCTCTCTACGGCATGCCCCGGGCCCAGCGAGAAAAACGGGCCCGGGAGTTGCTGCAAAAATTGAACTTGACGGCTGCGGCCCAACGTCCTTTCCGGACCTATTCCCGGGGCATGAAGAGGAAATTAACCATAGCCGCGGCCTTAATTCATAAGCCTAAACTAATTTTTTTAGATGAGCCCACTACAGGTATTGACTTGGAAAGTGCCCGGCTGATCCGCAGGCTTCTTAAGAAGTTAAAGGAGCAGGGCAGGACAATTATGATCACTACCCATTACCTGGAAGAAGCAGAGCGGCTTTGCGACAGAGCGGCCTTTATTGTAAAGGGGCGGATTGTTCAAAGCGGGAGGATGGCTCAGTTGATCAAAGACAGTGCAGCTGAAAATAAAATAAAGCTGATCCTGGATGGGGATCTGGAAATGGCCCCGGTTTTGCAATTTTTCGCTGCACAGGGCATAAGGGTGCATGGGGTGGAGGAAGTAACCCCAACTTTAGAAGAGGTGTTTTTAAAAATCACCAACACTGAAAGGGGGGGCGATAATTGAAGAATTTGATTGCCTTTTGGCAGATTTTGAAAAAGGACATTAACAATTACTATCTAAAGCCTCCCAATATTAGCTGGGGTATCATTTTCCCCTTATCCTGGGCTTTGATGCAGCTGCTGCGTTCCCCCGGGGAGGTTTGGATCAAAGAACTGCTGCCGGGCCTGATGGCCATGAGTGTTTTATTCGGGACCACATCAATGCTGGCGGTAACTATAACTTTTGAGAGAAGGGCCCGGGCCTTTGACCGCCTTTTGATTGCTCCGGTTAGGTTAAGCACTTTAGTTGCTGCTAAATTATCCGGGGCCATAGTGTTCGGCATCTTTAACGCCTTCTTACCCCTAATTTTTGGCACTTTTTTCGTCAGTTTGGAAGGAATTAATTGGGCGCTTATGTTGATCGCCGTATTTCTACTGGCGGCCTTAGCGGCGCTTTTGGGGCTGTTGGTTGCAGTTTCCGCCAGAGAGGTCTTTGAGGCGCAAACTCTATCCAATTTTTTCCGTTTCCCTCTTTTGTTTCTGTGCGGTTTTTTTCTGCCCATTACTCAATTGCCCAAGGTTTTGAGGATTCTTTCTTTGGGCCTTCCTTTTACCTATGGGGCTGATCTATTAAAAGGGGCCCTGCTGGGCAAGTTCATTTTCAATCCCTTGTTCAGTTTGGCCCTTATGGTAATTTCCTGTGTACTTTTATTTCTGCTTTGCCAGCGGAGTATTGCCAAAAGGTGGATTCTTTAAGCCCCCTTCGCTAAACGCCCTTTTATCAGAATGATCTATTTAAGTTGGTCAATTACGGTAAATAGCGGAAAGGCGCCAAGAGGGGGGGAATCGGGAAAAGTCTCACGAAGATAGAAATCAAAAAAAAGAGCGTTGATCTTGAAAAGAATAGGATGTCGTTACTAAGAGCGTGTTCCGTATTCAGTTGCACGGCCACTGGATTCGCTAAGGAAATCGTAATCCCGCAAGAAAAAAGCCCGGGGTTAGCAGCACTGCTCAGCTTACTTATTTCCGGGGGCGGTCAGATCTATAATGGTGAAATTGGAAAAGGTTTCGGGATTATGGGCGGCCAGGTGCTTTTAAGCGGCGTTACCTTAGCCTCTGTAGCATCAGCAGACTACGATCAATTTCCTACCGTTGGTCTAATGGCAATGATGGGATCTTTGGTTTTGAGTGGATGGTCAATTTACGATGCTTATGCAACGGCTGAAAAAATAAACGAAGGAGCGATTGCTAAGTATCTTAACGCTTACATAGACGACCAAAGAATAGGTCTTAAGTTGGGCTTCGAGTTTTGAAGTTTAGCTTAGATAAAAAATTCAAAAACGAGGCTTGCGCTAACCTAAAAAACACTTATTTTAAATGCTGCTTTTTAGTGTCTAAGGTAAGACATTTTTAAAGAAAGGGTGGTCGGCGTGGGCGGGAACGATATTTTACGAAGGTTTTCCGGAATACGGATTTGGCGCCGAGAGAACGAGCGGGCGCCCCATGAGCCCTTAGTGTTTTCCCGGCTCCGGGAAAGGGAAACGCCGGCTATTTAAAACCTGTAGCGGGGCAGCTGCTCGAGGAATTCGGTCCACCCCGGCGTTTTAGGGAGGCGGAACTACTGGAAGAGGAAATTTCCGCCGGTTTTACAGAATCGGTTTATTAGCGTTTGGCAGAAAACCCTCAGCTTGTGCGGGGCTTAGTCGAACTGCTTTTGGAAAAGAATTTTCCCGGGATGATCCGGGCAGACATAGCCGCGCCCGTGGATCTGGAACTGAAATCCGACCTTGAAAGGGGATTTGAACAAAAAAAGGCAGGACAAGGCGGGATCCTAATTTTTGCCGCAGGGTTTTGGAGGCCCACGAATGCCCCTGGGCTGTCTGCGGTTTCAATATCCGCATCGGTACAAGCCCTGTCGGCTTAGAAGCATCTCACATTAAATGGCGCCAATTCAGCGGGCCCGATTTAGAAATAAACGGGTTGGCCTTGTGCAGCCTGCATCACAGGCTTTTTGACCGGGGGGCTTTTACCTGTTTCCCAAGCTGCCTGCGGGGGAAAGGGTTTTCAGGAATGGCTAATGCGCTGCCTTGACCGAGATTTAAGGCGGCCGCTGGCATCTGCAGGAAGTATTCAAGGGCGGGATGCGTTATTTAGGCTGAGGATCTTCCTTGGGACAAGGGGAAAGGGGGCTCTGCGGAGAATGTAGAGGGTACCGTCTTTTGGCCTGGATCCCAAGGGATTTTACTATGAGCAGATCGGAAGTTAGAATTGGATGAAAAGAGCGGCTTTTTTAATAATGTTGATCAGCATACTTTCCAAGCTATTGGGTTTTGGCAGGGAAATGGTCCAATCTTATGTCTTTGGGGCATCGGCTATAACCGATGCTTATTTGGTTTCAGGCACCATTCCCAGCCAGATCTTCGGCTTTATCAGCGCGGGGATAGCCACTGGGTTTATCCCCATGTACAGCCGGATTTTGAAAGATCAGGGACGGTCCGGCGCCAACCGGTATGTTAATAACTTGGTCAACGTCCTACTTTTGCTGGCCACAGCGACAGTAGTCATTGTAATACTTTTGACAGAACCTCTGGTAAAGCTTTTTGCCGGCGGTTTTCGGGGAGAAACTCTGGAGCTGGCAGTTAATTTCACTAGGATCGCTGTTTTCGGTGTCTACTGCAGCGCCGTCTCCAGTATTTTCGTCGGTTATTTAAGGCTGCACCGCAAATATGTACTGCCCACCTTAGCCGGCCTGGCCAGTAATTTAATTTTAATTCCCGCCTTCTATTTAAGCGCCAAAATTAACATTTACATTTTGGCCGGGGGCAGCCTTTTAGCTTCTGCGCTCCCGCTGGTTTTACTAATCCCCGCCATCCGCGGGGCGGGTTTTAAGTATCAGCTGATCTCAGACTTTAAAGACAAAGAGATTAAAACCATGATTAGGCTTGCTCTTCCGGTGGCCTTGAGCCGCTCCGTGAGCCGGATCAACGTTTTAGTTGACCGCACTCTGGCTTCTGCTATCGCTGTGGGGGGTATTTCCGCCTTAAATTATGCCGACAGGATCGGCGGTTTTATTCAAGGCCTTTTTGTTGATTCCATTACCGCGGTTCTTTACCCTAACATCTCTAAAATGGCGGCGGAAGGGGATATTAAGGGCCTGAAAAAAACCATTTCCGAGGCTATCGGCATAATTAACCTGATTACAATCCCGGCGACGGCGGCCGCAATGATCTTTTCCCGGGAGATAGTAGCCTTGCTCTTTGGACGGGGGGCCTTCAGCCCCGAAGCTTAGAAGATGACTGCCGCTTCACTGTTTTACTATTCTCTGGGCACGATTCCCAAAGGGCTGCGCTCCGCGGCCTCTAGATCCTTCTATGCCCGGCAGGATATGAAAACACCGGCCCTTAATGCTACTGTCGGGGTGGTGATTAATATTGCCCTGAACATAATTCTAAGCAAATTTATGGGCCTGGGCGGCCTGGCCTTAGCCACCAGTATTTCCGCTTTAATTACCGCTGTCTTAATGTTTGTTACTTTGCGCCAAAAGATAGGCCCCTTTGGGCTGAAGGAAATCAGCAAATCGTTTTTGAAAATCAGCGGGGCCTCGGCCCTAATGGGCTGGGCGGCTTGGTGCAGCTTTAGCTTCCTAGGCAGGCACCATAGCCGCAACCTCAGTCTAATCGGAGCGGGTTCCGTAGGGGCAATGATTTACGCCCTGCTTATTTATTTTTTAAAAATACCTGAGGTCGAAAACACCTTGGATGTCTTAAAAACAAAGTGGGAAAACAGAAAAATCGAAGCGGGGGACTAAAGGGTTAACTTTACTGCGGGCAAGTTTTCTTTGGTAATATCAGAATCTTCGCAACCGCCTTGACATAAGGGGGAAAAGATAGTATATTTGTTTTCGAGAGCTAAGTCCGCTAAAGATTAAAAGGCGGCCAAAAACATTAATATCCCTCGCCGCGGGCTGGCGAAGCTTGGCTCCGAGAGGGAAAAGAAAGGGGCAGCGGTCATTACAACTTGGGAGCAAAGCAGTTTTTTGGCACGGCAATCGGAGGAAGGGAAACAGGGGCCCAGGGTTAGGCCGCGGGCAGGATCGCGGGTTTATAGCAAAGGGCCAAGAAGGAACTGGCTTCGATATCTGGGAATCCTAGCCTATTTAGCACCAAAATTAACCCGGATTTATCTTAAAAAACGTGAAGGCGGGAAAGGCTTCCCCCTTACCCCCTTGGAAAGCATTGAAATTCTGCATCAGCTGTTAGGGCGCAGGCTGCTGCGGATGCTTTTCCGCCGCATCCGGGCCGGAGGAGCGGAACAAAACAGATCGCTTCCAACCGGGCCCAGGCGGAAAACCGCTTGGTCCCATCCCGATGCCGGTCTTGGGAATCGCAAAAGAGGAAGAAAAAGTCGGCCCGGGAAAAGAAAAAAGCACCGGCAGGTTCCTTTTCCCGATTGGTTCCCGCTTCTATGCACCCCCTGTGGTGCTAATCGGCCCGCCGGAACCAGATCCGGCGGAAGAGGACGTTTTTAATCCGGCTGCCGCTGAGCATAAAATCGGTGATCTGGTCTTTCTTTTCTTCCGGATGAAGTTCCGCTTGGGAAAAAAAGAGCAGCCGCGGAATTAGAACCGAATCGGGATGGCGCGGGAAGGAAACCAGGAGTTGTCGCCTATCGGCTTAATCCGATAGGCGGTGTCTAACTTCGGGCTGTAAAAGGCTGCGGCATAAGCGTTTAGTCACTGCCGCTTAAGAGAGTAAAAAGGGATCTTCCTACCTTCTAGGCGGCTTCTTCAAGCCTGCAAGTTCAGTTAGGGCCGGGGGTTTTTCCCTTCTTAAGGGTACCGGCCTTAGTTTTTTGAATAAAATTATTTCCCTTATCCGCCCTGGGCTGGGCCTGGGCCAAGTTGGCCAAGACTATTAGGTCCAAACCTCGGGGTCAAACCTGCCTCGCCGGCTTCTAAAAACGGCGCCGCAATGGCCGATTTCCCGGGCCCAGTCGTTTTTAAAGCGATAAGGGCGGCGGATTAGATCCGCAAATTCAGTCCCGCCCGCTTGGGCGCTTTTTAGATTCCGGAGCTGCTTGGCCAAATCTTCCACAGTTGTAAAGAGGCCGGCGGCCAGGGTATTGGCGTAGCTAAGCACTTTTTTGGACCGGCCCTCAGGTTCCTTTGCTTCGTTGGAATAGGCTCGGCTGCCGACAATTTTCGGCGGACACTGCGG
>JAAYRS010000203.1 GCA_012518645.1 Bacillota bacterium | reverse complement strand
TTCCTTAGCACTATTATATCATAAAAACAGCTGTAAAGCACGTGTTTATCGGTATTTTAGGGTTGTTCAGCAGCCCCTACTTAAAATTCATTGCTTATTCCTCCGGAAAGTTCTGTTTTAGTCTCAGTATTATGATAATCGAAGCGGCAGCATACCTTTATTTTCGGCCTTGTTTGCTTCCACATAAGAGCCGCCGATTCCTGCCGGGCCCTTATCCTCTGTTTTTTGTGAAGAGGTATTATCCCGGTTATATAGAATAAAACAAATCAAGGAAAAAATAGGTAATTAAAAACAATCGGGAGGAGGCCAGATCGGGGATGGGTTTATCAATCCGGAATAAATTACTCTTGAGTTTCTTTGTGATGATTCTGTTGGCCGCGGTAACCAATGGATTCAGCCTTAAAGGTATTTTCGAAACACGGGACGGCGGTTTGAAGCTGCAGGAGGCAGAAAAGCTTTACGCCGCGCTTTTGGAAAGGGAAGTAGAACATCTTCGCTGGGCGCTCCACCTGCATGAATACTTAGTAACCCAGTCGGTTCAGGATTTTGATCTAGAGGTTGATCCTACTCAATGTAATTTGGGGAAATGGCTGGGCAGCGAAGAACTTCAACATTTAGTAAGCAGCCTACCGGAGCAGGAGCAAATATTTGAGGATATCCTCGTTCCTCACAACGAGCTCCATCTATCGGCTGAAAACATTAGGGACAGCTTGGCTCGGGGCGAACTGTCTCCAGCCCTAGCAATTTATGAAGAAGTGACAGAACCGGCGTTGCAAGAAATTTCCCTTTTGCTAAGCAGCAGCCGAGAAGGGATCCAAAATAACGCTGAGGAAATAAGCCGGGAGATTAAAACCAATCTGGAAACAACCCTGAAACGCAACGGCTTTGTTTTGGCAGCTGCCCTACTTTTAAGTCTGGCGATCACCTTGCTCATTACCGGCAATATTGTTAAACCCGTTTCTATTCTCCAGAAAACGGTGCACAAAATTGGGCTGGGCAACCTGGGAGTGGAGTGGAATATTAGGTCCCGGGATGAGCTGGGAAGCCTCTCAGATTCATTACATAAAATGCTGACTAACCTGCGCCGCTTGGTAATCGGCATCGACAAAACTAACCAGCAAGTGCGCCATCTTTCTCAAGATCTTTCTTCTTTGGCAGAAGAAACGGGGGCCGCTGTGCATGAGGTGGCCAGCACCTCTAATCAATTTGCCAGCTCTTCGCTGCATACCGCCGAAAGCGCGGCTGCAATGCGGAAAAATTCCGCAGCTGCCCTTCAAGAATTAGAAAAGGGGCTCGGTTTATTAAATAAGGCTGTGGAAAATGCTTCCGCCGCTCACGGTGATGTGGGTGAATTAAGCCGTTCAGTGACGAGCTTAGTAGAACATTCCCGGCAGATTGAAAAAATCGTGGAAGTGATTACTGCGATTAGCGATCAAACCAATCTTTTGGCCCTCAATGCTGCTATCGAGGCGGCCCGGGCAGGGGAAGAGGGACGGGGTTTTGCGGTTGTTGCCGACGAGGTTCGGCAGTTGGCAGAACAATCCCGGCAGGCTACGGGCGAAATCGGAATTCTAATTCAGGAAATACTAACCGAAACGGAAGGGACTTTAAAACGAATGCAGACAGCGGGGGAAAGCGTTGAAACGGTAACAGAGGATATTGAAGCCACCGGCGGCACTTTTTCGGGGTTAAGCGCTGTTTTCCAAAGCGTAGGCGGCCAGGTAGATGATATTACTGCGGCTGCGGACGATATAGGGACGGGGAGCGAACAAATCGCGGCGGCCACTGAAGAACAGGCAGCCATGGCTAATGATATAGCTTATGATGCGGAAAAATTAGCAAGCTTAGCGGAACGCTTAAATGAACAAATTTCTAATTTCTACGGTTTTGAGGCGGAAGAAAAGAATTAGCCGCTGCCCTTATCAGCAATATCAAAGGGCGGATCGCATCTATCCTAGATGCGATTTTTTTGCCCTTCCCAGGAAGATTTCCCCGCGGGGTAGAAGAAAGCAAGAGAGGACAGGGGCAGCCGCCTCAATCGAAAAAATTATGCTTGGTTTAAAGGAGATGTGGATTTTGATTAAACGCTATACACGTCCGGAAATGGGCACTGTTTGGAGCGAAGAAAACCGGTTTCAAGCTTGGCTGGAAGTGGAGATATTAGCCTGCGAGGCTTGGGCGGAACTGGGTGTGATTCCCAAAAAAGATGCGGAATTAATTAGGGCTGGGGCGGGTTTTGATTTAGAGCGGATTAAGGAAATTGAAACAGAGACCCGCCATGATGTAGTGGCCTTCACCAGGGCCGTTGCTGAGACCCTGGGCCCGGAACGCAAGTGGATCCATTACGGTTTAACTTCCACTGATGTGGTGGATACGGCAAATTCCTATCTTTTAAAGCAGGCTAACGCCATCTTGCTGGGTGATTTACAAAACTTGCAAACCATCCTTAGAAACAAAGCCCAAGAGCATAAACACACTGTTATGATGGGGCGTACCCACGGAATGCACGCTGAACCCGTTACTTTCGGTTTAAAGCTGGCTTTATGGTTTGCGGAAATGGAGCGAAATTTAGAACGCTTCAAAGCAGCTGCCGCCAATATTGAATACGGGAAAATTTCCGGGGCCGTAGGCACCTATGCCCATATTGACCCCCGGGTTGAAAAATATATCTGCCGTCATTTAAAACTAAGGCCTGCACCAATTTCCACCCAAATCCTGCAGAGAGATCGCCACGCTCATTATTTAAGCACGTTGGCCTTAATTGCTGCCTCAATCGAAAAATTCGCAACAGAAATCCGAGGCTTGCAGAAGAGCGAAATGGGTGAAGTAGAGGAATTCTTTGCACCTGGGCAAACAGGGTCTTCCGCCATGCCTCATAAGCGTAATCCCGTCGGTTCTGAAAATATGTCCGGTTTAGCCCGGGTTATGCGCGGTTATATGCTTACCGCCTATGAAAACATTGCTTTATGGCATGAGCGTGATATCTCCCATTCTTCCGCTGAACGGATTATAATTCCCGATGCAACTATCCTTCTAAATTACATGCTTAATCGCTTTGGGTCCATCCTGGATAATTTGGTCGTGCACCCGGAGGCAATGCTGGAGAATATGGAGCGTTCTTTCGGCTTAATCTATTCCCAAAGGGTCCTTTTAAGCCTCGTTAAGCGGGGCTTAAGCAGAGAAGAGGCCTATGGGCTGGTTCAACCCATTGCGGAGGAGGCCTGGGAGAGGAAGGCCCCCTTTTTACAGCTGCTCAAATCCAGCACTCAAATTAGCAAATTATTATCAGCGGAGGAAATAGAATCGTGTTTCGATTACCAGTACCAGCTGCGCTACTTGGATGAAATTTTTGGGCGCTTGGGACTATAGTTATATAAAGCGGGGTTTAATTATCTTCAATTTTCCGGGGATTTCGAACATCATCCGGAAAATAGTTTTCTTTAAAGGCCTTCTTTTCCCGCTGTACATGGGTGAAAGCTGAGACCATGCCCACAGTAAACCCAATTAGAAAAACCGCATAAGCAAGAAAAGAAAGCAGGTAATTGGGCTCGACGGCTTTGGTAACCATAAGGAAAACCACTAGCCAAGCAGCGATAACTAAGATTGAACTGTAAAACATCGTTTTTTTTGTGTTTTTCATTTTAGCGGTATAACCAGCAAGCGGCAGAATGGTTTTCTTTAATTATAAAATCCGGAGGTTCTTCCCGATTGCAGAGCCCTTCAATCATATAACTGCAGCGGGGATGGAACCTACAGCCTGGGGGAGGATTAAGCAGGCTGGGCGGTTCGCCCCCGGGCACCTTCTTGAAAGTTTCGGCATTTTTGGGATCGGGATCAGACGTCGCTTCTAAAAGTGCCTGGGTGTAAGGGTGGGAAGGATTATCCAAAAATTCCTGCACAGGCCCTTGTTCCACAATTTTGCCGCCGTACATAACCAAGATACGTTCCGAAAAATAACGGACTGTGGAAAGATCATGAGTAATGTAAATCACGGCTAAATCGTATTCCTCCTGTAACTGCCGCATTAATTGCAAAATTTCAATCCGTACAGAGGCATCTAACATGGAGACGGGTTCGTCTGAAACGATCAGTTTGGGCCCTAAGATTTTGGCCCGGGCAATGACAATCCGCTGCTGCTGGCCGCCGCTGAGCATATGGGGGAACTTGGGCAGGAAATCTTCCACCGGTGTCATTTTTAAATCTGTTAAAGCCCGTTCGATCAGCTTCTCTTGTTCTTGGCGGCTTTTAACCCCATTGATTATCAAGGGTTCCGCTAAAATGCGGCGGACGTCCATAAAGGGAGGCAGGGCTCCGTAAGGATCTTGTTGGACATAGCCTAATTGAGCTCGATATGCTTTGATTTCCCCTTTGCTGAATTCGTTGATGCTTTTTCCATCGTAAACGATATCGCCGGACGTGGGCCGGTAAAGTCCTAAAATGGTCCGGGCCAGAGTTGTTTTCCCGCAGCCGCTCTCTCCAACAACCGAAAGGGCCTCCCCTTGTTTGAGGTTAAAGCTAACGTTATCTACGGCGCGGACATGGCCGATACTAACAAAACCCCATTTTTTCATCTCGAAATAAGTTTTAAGGTTGTTCACCTCTAGAAGTACATTGTTCTGCATTTAATTTCACCTCACTCGTAAAGCCAGCACTTCACCCAGTGGTTCTTTTTAACTTCAAGGAAAGGCGGCTCGTAAACGCACTTATCGAATCTTTTGTGGCAGCGATCAGCAAAACGGCATCCGCTGGGCGGGTTCAGGAGGCTGGGAGGTTGTCCGGGAATAAAATCCAGTTCCTTATCCTCCCGCAAGGTGGGGACACTGGCCATCAGTTTTTCTGCATAAGGGTGCAGCGGTTCGGTGAAAAAATGTGCTGCATCGGATTTTTCTACGATTTGCCCCGCATACATTACCGCGGCATCATCGGCTAATTCACTGGAGGTGCCAATATCGTGGGTGATTAAGATGAAAGTGATGCCTGTCTCTTTTTTAATTCTCTTTAGGACATTCATAATGTTGGCTTGGGTTAATAGATCTAAGGCGGAAGTGGGTTCGTCTAAGACTACAAGATCGGGCTTAGCGGCTAAGGCCATGGCAATGGCTGCCCGCTGGCGCATGCCCCCGCTCAGCTCAAAGGGGTAGCGTCCTAAGAAGTCAAGAGGCAGCCCTACTAACCGGCAGGCCTCAACCACACGCTTGTGGGCTTCATCCTTGGTCTGTACCAAATCGTGGACCAGAAGAGGTTCCGCTATTTGTTCCTCCACTTTAATGACGGGGTTAAGGGCATTCATAGCCGCCTGGGGAACCATTGCCGCTTTTACCCAACGGATTTCTTTGCGGAAAACCTCTTCTTTAAGAGCCATAATATTAATGCTGTTTAGGAAAACCTTACCGCTGTAGGTATGCACATTGCGGGGCAGAAGGCGCAGAATTGCTCTGGCCAGCGAGGTTTTACCACAGCCTGATTCACCCACAAATACAATGGTGCGCCCGCAGACCAAGGAAAAGCTGACCTGATCTACAGCCTGGACAGGTCCCCTCTTTGTTTGAAAATAGAGGCAAAGATCTTTGACGTTAAATATTTTCTTGTTTTTTTCCATTTTTAGAGCCCCCTTAGCCTAGGATTAAAGATTCGATCCAGGGCAAAGCCGAAAGCGGCAAACGCCAGGCCGGTAATTAAAAGTAGTACGGCCGGCTGCAGGACCCAATAATAGTGCCCCATGTGGAGGGCGCCGTTTGCTTGTGCTTCGCTGAGGACCTTGCCCCAGGTGGGCAGGACAGGATCCCCAACTCCCAAGAGTGCTAAAGAAGCCTCCAGAAAGACGAAAATGGGGATAGCTGTGACAAATCCCGGAATTAAAGTGGGAATAATTCTGGGGATTAAATAACGGAGGATGATTCTAAAATCGCCTGCTCCGTAAGCCCGGGCGGCCTCAATGTAATGCGCTTCTTTAATTTGCAAAAACATAGCCCGGTAGATCTTACTGCCTGAAAAAAGGCTGAGCAAGATTACCGTGAGTAAAATAACCCAGATGCTGCGGGAAACGAATAGCCCGACCATAATGTAAATGGGCAGGGCCGGTAAGATCATGGTTAGTTCCGTCAAACGCTGGACAAGCCCGTCCAGCCAACCTCCGTACCAGACGCCAATAGCGGCAAAGATTAGGCCGAAGATAGTGGTGCCCACTGCAGCAACTAAACTGAAGGCTAAAGCGATGGGCGTGCCCCACAAAAGGGCTACCAACAGATCGCGCCGGAGATGGTCTGTGCCCGCCAAACCGTGAACGTGGCCGTAAACAACGAGTTTGACTTCAAAATCAGCCGCCTCTTCAAAAGTAAGGCCCTGGATCTCAAGTTCATACTTACCTTGCAAAGGCACCTCCGGCTTAGAACCGGGCTTAGCCAGCAAGCCGATGTGCGGTGTCAAACCGCCGGTTCGCCTCTGCAGCCGCGAGCTTTGGGAAACCCGGTAGGTGCTGCTGTGTTTTGGGGTTTGGGAATCGAGGGAAATTGATCTCCCGTCAGGAGTGTGCCAGATCAGATCAAGGTGGGGGGGGATTTCTTCATATTGAGCTGTAAAAAATATGTTGATTTCTTTGGGAAACTCCCCATAAGTGTAGTCGAAGCCCAATCTGAAATCTACTGTTTTGGTCTCCGCTGCGATCGGTGTAATTGTCTTAATTCCGGGCTGTCCCGCCGAATCCACGACAATAGTCTCCGGTATATTAATGCCAGGCAGTAAATTTACCCAGGCCGGGCTGGCGTTGCGGGGATTATCCATCCAAATATTGTCGGCACCCTTCCAAAGGGCTATGGCCCGATGATAAGGCATATAGATCACGGCGAAAATTGATACGGCTATCAGAATCATAATGATCGATAAACCAATCAAGGCAGAGGGATATTCCTTAATATCGCGGATGGTATTAGCAATTCTCTTCATAATCTTCCCTCCTCGGAACCAACTTTGACCCGGGGGTCGATGATGGCGTAAATAATGTCCAAAATAAAGACGGTAAAGGCCAAGAGGTAACCAAAGATAACTGAGTTAGCAACAATTACGGGTGTGTCGTACATGTTGATGGCTTCTAACATGACTAAGCCCAATCCCGGCCAATTAAATACCGTTTCCAAAATATAAGCGCCCTGCCATTGGCCGATGAGTGCCAAAGCAAACTGGGTAATAATGGGGGGCAGGGTTGGGCGCAGGATGTAGCGCCGTTCGATAGCCCGCGGCGACAATCCCTTTGCCTTTGCCATTTCCACGTAATCTTCCGTGGAATAGATCAGGAAAAAGGTGCGCCGGGAATAAACTGCAATAAACAGGCTGCTGCAGAAGACCGCTATAACCGGCAGGGTCATATGGTGGAGAACACTAAGGGCGTACCGGAACCACTGGGTGGGAGGCGGGGCTTTAACCATTCCCCCAAAGGGCATAATACCGATTACGGCTGCAAAAAACATAATTAGGAAAATCCCGTAAAACCAAGCCGGGCCAGAAGAAACGGGTGCTAGGGCAATCACAGCCCGATCCATAAAACTGCCATAATGGCGGGATAAATAGAGGGCGAAATAGAGTGAAATAAAAAAGATCAAGAGAAAGCTGGACATCATAAGCAGCAGGGTAGTGGGCAGGCGTTCCAGAATAATTAGTTTAACTTGGTTGGAGCCGCTGTCGCTGGTGAGGTACTCAGCCCGCCCCAGATTTAAAGTCATGGCCCTGGTTAAATAGCCAAAACTGCGCACTATAAAGGGCCGGTCCAATCCGTAGCGGGACATTTCTAAGCGGACCAGCTCTTCTTCCATCGCTCTGCGGTCTTCCACAGGCATACGCATTATTTCAGGATCAGCCAAGGCCATCAGGCCGATTCGCTCCCGAATCTGGCCCTCCCTGATTTGATCCACTGCGCCCCCCATATTAGCCACAAGCACGGTTAGGTAGACAGCAATAACCAAAGTGATGCTTAAAGAAATCACCCGCGTAATAAAATATTTTCCAAAGCGCAGCAAGTTGTCTAGTGCAGGGTTTTCTCTTTTAGCAGCTGGCCTCTGCGGAATTTTGGGGCCTGAAGGTAATTCGGCGGCCATGAGATCACGCCCTTTCTTTACCAGTTTTGACCTGAAAAAGGGAGGGATCGCAGGAGGCGACCCTGCGATCCCTTCCTTTCTTACTAAATCAGTTGGTGTCTTTGATTAGTCATGGGTTACAAACTCTGAACTTTCGAAGGTGGGAATGCTGACAACCACCGAAACGGCCGCAACTTCGAAACGGTTAGAACCTACGACAAGCTGTGCACTTATTTCAGCCGGCAGGACCGCTTCCCAATACCCATCTTCGATGGGTTCGGCCTGGCCTACGTAGGCTAATTCGCCGCGAGCGTCGAAGATCATGTACTTAATATTATCGAGGTATTCGGTTGGGTATGGCTCTCCTTCAAAAGTAACTTCAATTTCAAATACTGCTTCTGCGCCGATTTGCACAGTGCGATCGCCGAAAATTTCGACCTCGGCAATCATGGGTTCCGAGAAGATATCCCATCTGCCGGAAGCAAAGGTATAATCTTCGTTTCTCTTAAGGTGGACTACCTTTTCCAGATGATAGGCTTTATCCAGGTAGAAAGGCCCGGTGCCGACCCAGAAGTGGTTCTTCTCATCGTACCAGTTTTTCAAGTTCTCCCAACGGGCGGATGCTTCTTCCGGTGTAATATACTCGCTTAGAGTTGGGCTATAGGGAATCCAGTTATCTGCAATAATTACTTCTAGCTGCTCCTCCAGTATTTTCAGGCTGGGCCCGCCAATGTAGCTTAACCACTCCACTTCAGCCTTGCTGGCTTTGTCGGAAGAAAAAGCTACTTCTTTGGCCATTTCCGCTTTGATTCCCAGGCCTAAGTTATGCCAACCCGCCGTTCCTTGGGCAAAATAGGGATATCCGGTGGGGACATACCATTCTGCATCCAAGTAGTACAGATCAGAATAGTATTCATAGACTAAGGGATCAAGGGAAGTGATGCGGACACCCCGGAAGGTCCTTTGGAAAGTTTCAAAGGATGGGACCTGGGCTTCATCAAAGAACTCACTTTCTTCCATGGCCCGATCCCAGTTGAGTATTAAACCGAGGACAATGTCAGCCACTGAAAGGGGGCTGCCATCGTGCCATTTGGTGGTTTCAAAGAGATCATCGGGGTAGTAGGCGATGGTTTTACGCAAGGCTGTTAGGCCTTCCGGATATTTCTCGCCAACTGTGATAAAGCGCTGAGCAACGGGATCCCAGTCAATCCAGGCATCTTCCGGTACTTGGTTTTTAGCAACCCGGACCACATTGACCCAATCTAAGGTTACACTGACGGGGAGATCCTCTTGAATAAAGACATCGGCCTTTTCTATTTTGTTGGGATAGTGCATACCTGTATAAGGATCCCACATGTAACCCAGATCTCCAGTGGGCCGGATTAAGCCCATGTCGTAAATCCAGTTAGTTCCGTCCAGGGGGTTCCAAGGTTCAGTTAAGATGCTGGGCATGGCCATGCGGATAGTTCCGCCAACTTCTTCACCCCTGCGGATAGTGTGGGGCCATAAGTAGGAACCGGCAATTGATCCCGCCAGATCCGCCGTGACACTAACTTCTGCCACGTGGGGGGCAAAACTAGTTTGGTCAATCAGCCAAAGGCGGACAGAATCCTCCATGCAAAGCTCTAAAGCTTTACTAAACAACTCGGCCCTTTCTTCCATGGATTTAAACTCGGCCCGATCTAATTTTTCCGCCACTTCGTCAAATTCGGGCGCGGGTTCGTAAGCGGTCCACAGCGGTGTTGCCAAGCCCCGCGGTGTGTAAAAATAGTCAAAGTTATCGGCCTGATCTCGGGCAACAACTGTGGTAATCCAGCCGCCTGTGTAGATATGGAATTTCCCTTCGGCGGGATCCCCTGAATACCAGACCGGGCTGGCTTCAGCCGCTGTCCGATAGTCGTAACTGACTTCGAAACCAATTCCTTCCAGGAGATTTCCGATGTAATCTCCAATTAGCTTTCGTTCGTCTTCGTTTCGAATAAGCAGTTTAATTTCTACTGGTTCCCCTTCGTAAATCCACTCGCCGAGGATTCTTTTAGCACCTAATTTTTCCATTTCTGCACTAATTATCTCATCAGCCAAAGCTGGGTTGTGGGCATACTTTAATTCCAAAACGCGGCAGATTTCGGCGTAACGGGCGTAGTCGGGGAAAGCAGCAGTAATGGGAAAGAATTTTGGCACGGCCATGCCGCCGTAAATCTCCTGAGAGATATGATCGCGGTCAATTAGAATATTCATGGCCTCCCGGATTTTTGGTACGGCAAACGGGTTTAGTTTTCCCGTACCGGGGAAAACCGGGCCAACAGGGTTAAATGTTAGTTCATTATAGGAACCGAAAGAAATCTGATAGTCCAGATCGGGGTTAGCTAAGACCCTTTCAAAAATATCAGGGTTGGAAACAGTGTAGGCGTACACATCAATGTCCTTAACTTCAAGGCGGCTTATTGCCGCGGCATCGCTGGGCTCTTCAATGACAATAATCTCGTCCACCCAAGGGCCCCTGCGTTCCGCTGCGCCTGCTGCCGCCAGCGCTAGGATCGCGATGGAGATTAGGGTGGCAACCAAGCCAATCCTACGAAATGTTCTCATCAACAATATTCACCCCTTAAAGTATTTTTAATGCGGAAACCTAACTTAAACTATTCGCTTTGCACCCCCTTTCAGGACTTGCTGTCTGATAAAAGTAAAAGAACGGCTAAGACAAGGGAAAGAACAAAAGACGGATTTCAGATTAATTACTACGTTTTCGACGAGTTTCAATATAGTATTCTTTGCGAATTGGGGTAATCCTGCTTAAAGACTAATAATAGGGACAGAAGTCGTTTGATTCCCAAATGGGGGAAAAGTTAACAATCCTCTAACTGCAGAGATACACCAGGCCCCTGTAAAAGGAATTCTCAAAAAGGGCCGGAAAGGCCGTTAAATAAAGAGGGGGCTATGTCCTCACCGGAAAGAACCCGGTTTAAAAGCAGCCGCATTTTTAATTAATAATTCTAACCATAAAATAACATAAAAAATTCAAGGCTTCTTTTCCCAATGAAATGAATAAAAAATGCAGTTAGAGGCGCTAAAGAAAATGTTTCTTCTTATTTAATAAAGCTGTGAATATGTTCCCAATAAATAATTAGTGAGTAACTCGGTATTTTTAAGTTCTTTTTGAGAATTGTGTGATACCATGGGTACAAATGAAGATTATAACTTGAAAAATAATCCTGTGGAGGGATAGATATGCAAGGAAAAATAAGGTCAATAGCTTGGAGTGTTTTCTTATTTCTTTTTTTGATTGGCACTTCCGGCGCGGCGGCCGCCGATCAGCCTGTTGTAAATTTATTCCTATTTGAGACCGGGGTAAGGGAAGCCCTCAGCGAATTGTCATTACAAACCGGCGTTAACATAATTCCGGATGAAACTGTTTCCGGGGTAGTTACAGCCGATTTGGAGGATGTGCCGCTGGAAAAAGCGCTGCGGATAATTCTGATAGGTGGTGGATATACATATCGGAAAATTGATGACTTCTATTTCGTAGGACTTCCTGATCCCCGCAGCAACACTTTTAAAGAATTGGTAGAAACGGAAATCGTAGTTTTGGAAAACGTTACAGTTGAGAAGGTGCTTGGTGTCCTGCCCGGATTTTTGGGAGCGTACGTAAAAGGGGAATCTTACTCAAATACCCTAACCATTACGGCCTCACCGGAGGAACTGGAACGAATAAAATTCTTTATCGAACAAATTGACAGGCCGGAAGATCTAGTGGAAATTCAGGTTTTGATTACTGAAGTATCCACGCATGCGGCCCGGGAGCTGGGAATGGATTTATGGGAGTTTTCCTTGGAAGCCGGAGAACGTAAAAAAGAAAATTGGCAGAGCGCCTTTGGTTTTGTCGGTAATTTACTTTCCCTGCAGACTAATGTTTTCGGCCAGTTCTTAACTAATCTAAAACTGTTGGAGGAAAAGCAGGAAGCCATTATCCACGCCGATCCCAAAATTGTTGTTTCCGATGGGAAAGAGGCCCGGCTATTTGTGGGAGATCGTCAGATCCTGCTCTTGCAGGGCGGTGAAAATGTTTCCACCCGTGTGGAGCGGGTGGAAGTAGGTGTTACTCTTAAAGTTATACCTACCGTGACCGGGGCCGGGGACGTGATTTTAGAGATTAGTCCCGAAATTAGCCATTTTATGAATGAAACCAAAACCAATTTTATCCTCAAAGAATCATCACTGACGACCACCATCCGCTTGGCTTCAGGCCAAACAGCCCTCTTAGCCGGGATGACTCTAGATGAGTCCCTCGATTCTGTCAAAAAAGTTCCGATTTTGGGGGATATTCCCCTTCTGCGCTGGCTGTTTAGGACAGAAACGAAGCGGGATAGTGATAAAGAGTTATTAATCTTTGTCACTCCCATAATTAAGTGAAGGCGCAAACAGTGAACGAGGATGGGAGTTGGAAATGGACCATGAGAGGCTTTCGATTTTTTCAGATCTTTTTGCTTTTGAACCTAGTGTTTTTAGTTGGGCCCGCCGCTTACGCTTCAGAGGAATGGAGCATCGCAGATGCTCGGGCACTGCTGGCTTCCGGGTGGGAGGAGCTGAAACAGGAAAAGTTAATTACCTATGGCATTCAGATTCGGGAATTGGATTATAAGACGGCCCGCGCTGTGGACGTTTCTTTTACTTCTCTCTTCCCCGCCGATGACAGGGAAGAATGGACTCTTCAGGCCGCTCCGCAGCTGCTGAATTTTGTGGCCGGGACGGAGGCGGGTTTGGAGCTGGAGGCCCATTTAGACCGGATTAATAAAGAAAGCATGAAAAGAACGATTACTTGGTTGGGTACCCAAATCAACAAACCGGTACATCTTTTTTTCAGCCAAGAAAACATAAGCAAGCAGGAAGTGGAGGGGCTTTTGGAATTGACCCTGCTGCCCTTGAAGGTCAACCGGGAAAATCAAAGGGTGGAAACAAAGGTCGAAGTTAACTCTTTATCGGCCGGGGGCCAAGCTGCTGAAGTTGAGGCAACTGTGCTTTTGGATCCTAATAAACTGCAGCCTTTGGCGGTGGTTAGCGTTCTTTCCCGCAATCAGGAAGGTGCAGGGAGAAAATATTTTGTGTTAGAAGTAACTGCTTTTGAAATGCCTTCTAAAGAGGATCCGGCCGATGATCGCCGTTTAATAACAGCGGATCTGGGTGGTTTTCGGCACTTGTTTGATCAGCTGCTTTCGAAGTCCGGGGAAAAATATGCAATTAGCCGCCAAGCGGGGGGGCGTCTGCTGGGCTCGGCAGAAGGTGTAGGCTTTGAGGGGGAGTATGCCGCTGGGATTGAAGAAGGCTTAGGCTTGATAATCCGTCTTGACGGTACTAGCCCTCAACAGCCCCTGGTTCTCTTCGGGGTTTATGATCAGCTGTCTTTAGGCGAGAAAATAAGGGTCTACGCCAGCCTGCTTCCTTTGGTGATAGACGGAACGAAACGGGAAATCACCGGGGGGTTAAATTACGAAATTGGGTTAGATTTCACTCACAAAAACTGGGCGCTGGGGTTTAGCCTAGGCTCAATCAACCGCCGGCAGCAATACAGCCTTACCTTGAAGTACTATCCGCAAAGCCGTTTTGGCTTGGAGGCGGGGCTTGGGGTAAGAAATTCGGGGCCCGGGATTTGGCTTGGTTTTGTTTGGAGGTAAAGTCAAAGGACGGTTTGTTCTAAAACAAGGTGCTATTCTTGAGACTGAAAGGAGTTGCCTATTTTGGCTAAAGGAATACTAAATATAGAGCTGCTTGGTTCCTTCCGAATCACAATTTCCGAAAAATCGATTCCCATAGATGCCTGGCGGTCTAAAAAAGCGCTAATGCTTTTAAAGTACCTTGCTGCCAATAGCGGCAAGAAAACACCGGGCGATGTCTTGATTGACTTATTTTGGCCGAACAATGATTTAGAAGGGGCAAGCCGCTCTATGCACACTACCATTTATTATCTGCGGAAAACACTGCAGGATTATAGTCCCGATAATATAGATGGATCAACCTGGATTCGGTTTACCAATGGGCTTTATTGGCTCAACCTGGAGAACGGTGTTGTCCTCGATATCAAAGTGTTTCGCCGGCTGGTGGAAGAGAGTGTATTTCTAGAAGACGAAGAACCGGAAAAGGCGTTGGCGGCAAGTCTAAAAGCATTAAAGCTTTATCGCGGGCATTTCCTTCTGGAGTACCCTTATATTGATTGGACAGTAGAGCTGCGGGAGCATTATCACGAAAAGTACATTGAGTTGGTGCTGAGAGCGGGCCGGCTGCTGATGGAACTAAAGCAAGATTTCCAAGAAGCGGCGCGGATCGCCCGGGTTGCCCTAGGCCACGATCCTTACCGCGAGGCATTGCATCAACTTTTGCTCCGCTCTCTAATTGGAATGGGGAGATTTCCTGAAGCGGTCATGCAGTATAACGATTTTTCAAAGGCCTTGGCCGACGAGTTTGGCTTGGAACCAAGAGCAGAAACAAAAAATTTGCTGAACAAGATCCGCCAAAACTCGGTGTCCCCGAATGACGCGGAATCAACGGAGGAAGGCTGCGGTGTTTTACTTTGCGATCGCAAAGCTTTTGAGTTAATTCTCCAAAAGAGGCGGGAAACAAAAGAATCCCGCCCGCCGGCAATGTTGATGTCTATCGTCCTAAACCGGACCGGAACATATTCCGATGTGGGTGTTGTCATGGGTAAACTGCGAAGATCGATGCGCAGCGGCGATGTAATTACACGCTGGGCAAAAAAAATGGCGGTGGTGCTGCTTGAAGACACCGACGAATTAGGTGCGGACGTTGTCCGCCGCCGCCTCAGTATAGTCTTTAACCCCCAATCCTTTACAATTAGGCAGCACGGTTTGGCCGGCGGGGAAAAAGTGCTTAATAGATTAAGCGGCGAGCTGGAAATGTCCTGGGCATCTAGCTAGTGCAGGGCCCCGGAAAGGGGCCTTTTTGCTGCTTAAGTTTAAGTGGGCTTTGAGGATAATTACAGTTTCGTTTGATTTTCCTTCTGCCGGACTTAAAGAATAAAGTTCCATCTCTGTGAGGAGGATTTAAATGTTTGAAATAATTAAATCAATAAAAATAATAGTTATTTCGTCCCTGCTTTTAAGTGCCGTGATGGGCAGGGTTTCCGGGGCGGCAGAACAACAATTTTTAGCCAGCCACTCCTATCTTAAGCTGGAGGTCGACTCGGTTTTTAGCGGGGTTTGGATACAAAGTGAAAAGATCAATATCCGAAGGATCGGCAGTGAGCGGGAACCCTTACAGGTGGGTATCGGGCAAATAGATCAAGAGTTGGTAGGATATGTGTTCTTGAAAGTAAACGGCGGGGAGCCCCGGGAACTCGGCTCCTCTTGGGTTACGGTCTTACCCCGGGGTGTTGAATCCGGTGAAATCCAAATTCTGTTGAAGCCCGGCGCGATCTGGTTAACACCGGATACCTACTCCCTTTACTTGGAATCCAGAACTAAGGACTTGGTGGGTATCGCTCTTGATGTTTTGATAAAAGACTATGCAGCGATTAGGACGATCACGCCCCGCCGGATCAGTTTAGAAGCGGTAACGGGGCCAGGCCGCTATTTCATGGACGAGCCTATTTTTATCCAGGTGGATGCCAATCACCAAGGCTGGAGACTGTGGATTAGCGGAGGCAGTTTGATTCATGCCGACAGCACGAATTTAAACGGTGAATACAAGCCGGCTAAGCTGGGTGTGGCCGTCAACGATCAGGAGGGGATTTTTCGTACCCTTGATCAAGAAGAAAACGGGGATGTAGGAATCACCTTATATCCTTCCGATTTTCAGGACGGCAGGGCCGAATTATATTTTGCCGCCGATGTTGAATGGGATCATAAGGCAGGCCGCTATCAAGGTGTAATTAATGTTACTCTTTTGTCTAATTGAATTTAATCCAGAAGGAAGTGAACTTTATGAAACGATCATTAGTGGTATTATTGCTGCTTTTGGCGATGAGCACAGCGGGCTTCGCCGCAGAGAAGATTGAAGTTGACCTAGAGGTTTTTCCTTATGTAGAACTGATGGTTTCAACCACAAGTTTTAACTTTGACCTGCCGGGTAATGGGGGGGTGTCCAATCTTAATTATGCCGAGTTTTCCCTTAGGTCCAATTCCAAAATTAGGCTAAGCCTTGAATCTCTTGGTTTTCGAGATTTTGAGGACAACCCGGCGGTAATATTAAACGATTTCATTACCTACCAAATCAGGGAGATCCCCTTAGGTGCGGGGCAAACTTGGTCAGGGGTTGTAGACGCTGTTGGCGCGGATGAAGTTTTCAGCTGGCCAATCAGTGTTACATACACTCCGGGTAAACTTTGGTCCCGAATACCAGCCGGGATTTACCGGGATAAACTTGTTTGGACCGCCGCCGCGGTTTGGTAGGATGAGAACAAATTTAGGAAGAACGAGGTGGTTTAATGTCTTTCAAGCGAGCTGATAAAATTCTGGCGGCCTTAGCAGGTGCGCTGATTGCAATCTTATTCTGGGGTACCGCCAATGTCGCCGCAGTGGGTGTCCGCCCGCTGGTGATTGATCTGGAGATGAGGCCCGGTGAAACTCAGGATTTTGAGTTGGTTTTATCCCCGGCCGCAGAGGAAGAAACAATAGATATTGTCCTTTACGAACCGGTCCAGCTTCTATCAGGAGGGCTTAATTATCAAGTACCGGATCGGCTCACTTTTTCGCCCCTGAGTTGGGTGACTTTAGACTCCGATCAAGTTGTAGTCTACCCCGGTTCCGAGGTGAAGGTGAAAGGGAGCGTGACTGTCCCCTTTTCGGTAGGCGGCTCCCATACGGTGATTTTAATGGTAGAACCCCGCATACCCCCAGCGGAGCAGGGAGTTTCGGTTCAAGTACGTTACGCGGTCCGCCTCAATATTCGCGTTGACCGCCCCGGTCTGCGCCAGATGGCGGACTTGGAATATTTCGGGATTGAAACTACGGAATCGGGTGCTCCTTTCGTCCGCGCCTTAATAAACAACTCTTCCGCTTGGGATTATTTGGTGTCCGGCGAGGTTACGATTCGCGATCAGGAACGGCGTTTGGTGGAACGGGTTGTTTTAAAAAGCCCAGTGGCGGTTACGGCGGGCAGAGAGGCCACTTTGCTTTACCCCGGGGCCCAAGTGGAATTTTTTGGGGACATCACTCGCCCTTTAAATCCGGGTGAGTACGGACTGCAGGTGTTCTTTAGATATGGTGACAGCGGTCAAATTTTACAGAGGGATGTACTTACTGTGGACGAAGGGGATTTTGTGTTTCCGGGTTTAGATGAACTAGGCGCATTTCTAGTCTCGCCCTTAACTGTTGAGCATGAGCTGCGGGCCGGAGTGCGCAAGAGTCAGATTTTCGAATTCGAAAACCTGCTGGGGGATCCCCTGCGTATAGAATTGTCTTTAGCTGATGTAATGCCCGATTACGAATATTCTGCTTTAGATTGGTTCGAACTTCGAGGCGCACAGGAATTTGTACTTCCGGCTCGGGCAAAAGGCCGTTTAGCAATGACTATAGCGGTCCCTCGGGATCAAGCGGACGGCGGCTATTATGGGCGGGTTCAATTTAGGGCCTTTAGCACCAAAACAGATGAACTGCTCAGTGAGATCCTGGTTCCGGTCGGCGTGGTAGTGGGGACAGATTACGGGCTGGATGCCAGGATCCGAAGCGTTAGCACAGCCTCGATCGAAGGCGAAGGGACCTATTTTTCCATCGATTTGGAGAATAGCGGGGATGTTTCTTTCCTTCCTGTAGTGGAAGCGGTCCTGACTGACGAAGACGGAAATTACGTTCGGCACCTTAATCTGCGGCCTGCAGAGGAAGCAGGGCCTTTGCTGCCTCTGGAAAGCCTGCAGTTAGGAACTTTCGGCCCGGATTTGGAGGGAGGAATTTATTCCCTAGAAATTGCTGTTGCTCAAGGCGGAACAGTGCTTAAAAAAGAAATTCATCAAGTGCTTGTAGAATAAAGTCGACAAAGTTTAATTTCGCGGTGCTCCTTCCAAGCTCAAGGCCTGGGGGAGCACTTTTTTTGCTTTTCTTCAAAAAATTACTCAATATTTTAGGATTTGAGTATCCTTTAAGTTCGGTTTTATCCTTGTTTAAGGGGTGTGTGCTAAATTGGATTCAGAAGATGGCCGTTAGCCTCAAGGCTGGGTTCAGCGGAAGCAAAAAATGGGCTTCTTAAAGGGTTTCCCGGCCGAATCCAAGGCCGGCCGATTTTCTGAAGAATTCCAGCATTTTTTGGAAAGGGGTTGGTAACCACTTGCATTTAATAAGCTTGTACTGTTTGACAAATAAATCAAATATCCTAAAGGAGGATAACACAGTGAGAAAGTTCTTAAACGTTTCTTTGGTTGTAGCTTTGGTCTTTGCCTTAAGCGCCGTTGGTTTTGCGGCCGAAGGTTCTTTGGACGGCGGGAATACTCTTGAAGGCGAAATAGATGCTTTTGCCAACATTGGGCCCTACGCAGCATTAGAGATGGGCGGACCCGTCGATTTTGGCACGTTGGTAGGACAAGTCGGCCTTTACACAGCTAACGGTTTCGACAGCACTCCGGAACAGTTTTACCACCGGGCAGCGAGCGTTTTCGGCATCTCCAGCAGTATGTACGTATCTAATAATAATGGTTGGGGTTCCTTCCACCTGGAAACCAACACTGACGTAGATGTAGCTATGGACTTTGATAACAGCGGTTGGTTAGAATCTCCGAGTCTTTTCGCCATAGCTAAACAGGGTGCACCGGATTCACCTCTGGCCTGGGCTAGCTCTAACTTTGCCCTGGGCAGTCTGCCTACATCCTTTACCCATTTGTATCAGGTAGGCTCTCAGCTTTACGGCATTGACGGCGCCATTTACATTGAAAGTATTAGTCAGCAGGCTGCGCAGTCTTATGCCGGTGTTGTAACCATCACTGTATCGAAATAAAGGCAGGGGGGGATTTCCCCCCTTGAACAAAGGAGGCTTGTAAAATGAAAGGTAGAATGTTTTTAGCAGTGTTTCTGCTCTTTGTAATTTCAGCCGGCGCTTGGGGTGCCGAGGGAAATCCTGAGCACGGTCTCGATCTTCAAATCCCCGCCCTGGCCGAAATCGGCCCTTATGCCAGTATTGCGGTTCAGAGGGTAAACGTGCAGCCGAACGGCTGGTGGTTTGTTTGGAACGAAGGAATTCCCGGGATGGACTTTGGGGCCTACAGTGGAGAGGCAGGATTCGGTAAGGTTGCAGACAGTAATGTCTTTGTTTTAGAGACAAACACAGGTGTGATACTTACTTTCGCCGGTGAGTCTTTAACCCACGCTCTTGGTGATAAAATGCTTACGAGATACTGGGCCTGGCTCTCTCGGGGCGTAGATAACCTGCCCAAGCCCTACTTGTTCCTGAACTTCCCCTCCCAAATTCGCCCTTACCAAGAAATAGGCTTTTTTGGCGAAGCTGGGAAAGCACCTCGTAAAGACGCGGGGCGCCAGGCAGAACAGTATATTTTCGATGTGTTAGAACAAGTTGCCGGTACTAACTTCTGGCCCGCAGATAATTGGTCCAGTGATGTAGAACAGCATTACGGAGGCGTTTCCAGCAATGGAATGTACGCTTTCCAGGTATTCGGTTTTGCCAGCACAGACGAAATCTCGAGCCAACGTGAAGGTGATTATGCAGGGAAAATCATCCTAACAGTGGCCAAATAAATAGATTGTAAGAGGTTTGCAGATCTTTAAACTGCGGTCTAGAAAGATCTCAGCTTAGACTGCAAAGTAACAGCCCGGGAGCCCCCTCTAAGGCGGGTCCCGGGCTATTACTTTTTAAAAGTTTGTGCACCCCCGGGAGACAATTTTATGCTAAACTAAAAACGTGTCTACTAAAGTAAAATGGAGGGTGGGCTTATGCCTTTTTTTTCGCAGTTTCCAGTTTTGGAAACGAAAAGACTGGTTTTACGGGAACTAAAATACGACGACGGCCCGGATATTTATGCCTATTTTAGTGAAGGTATTGCCCAGTATTATGATTGGCTACCCGCAACTGTCCCCGAGGGCAGAGGTTTTGTCCGTTATTTTAAAAGCGGGTATCGGGATAAACATTCCATCCGCTGGGCCATTACCGTTAAACCCCGGGATAAAATCGCGGGGACTGTCGGGTTTAGCGAGTTTGAACATTTTTCCCGGGCAGATTTAGGTTACGAGCTGGCTAAAAGATTTTGGGGCCAAGGACTTATGAGCGAGGCCCTGGAGGTTATCATACCCTTTGGTTTTCAAACCATGGGCTTGCATCGCATCCAGGCCCTGGTAGTGCCGGAGAACACCGCCTCTATTCATCTCTTGGAGAAATTCGGTTTCCAAAAGGAAGGCTTGCTCCGCCAGTATAACTATGTCCGCCATCGAAATGTTTGGGAGGATAATTTGATTATGGCCCTGCTTCGAGAGGGCTAAGGGCGGTATTTCCCTTAGTATTTGCCCTTTTTAGTTTTTAAAGGGTTTTTTTTGGTAGGAAGAATACTTTTAAAGGTGAATAATAGAAAAAAGGGTTTAGGAAGAAATAAGGCTTTGGGCTAGTTTCCAGTCGCGGAGAAAATAAGGGTGGAGATTGGGATAGCGGCGGACAGCCAAGGGATGATAGGAAACAATAGTGGCAAACCCCCTTAAGATGTTAACCCGGCCCCGCAAATGCTTGACCTCGGCCTGGGCATCTTCAAAATAGGTTCGGACAACAACATTGCCTAAACAGAAGACTAGCCGGGGTTTGTGCTGCTCCACTTGTTGGAAAAGATAGCTTTTGGCAAAAGAACGGGCCTTTTCTTTATCGTACTTGCGCAAAGGGCGGGATTTCAATAAATAGCTGACGTAAAGGTCTTTAAGCCCTAAACCGGCATCCAAGGCCCCTTTTTGAAGCGTTATCCGCGTGCCGCAGAGGAAGGGTTGGTTTTGGCCGTCTTCCCGGGCCCCGGGGTTATCTAAAATAACGAAGATAGGCGCCAAGGGGTTTCCCTCGCCCCAAATCAGGCGCGATGTGCTGTGTTTGGTGAGTTCTTCCCGTTCCGGCTTTGTAATTTTTGAGGGTGTTGGATCTTCCCTTAAGATTTCCGGTTGGTGTTTCATCATATTTAAACCTCCGAAAATTTGTCCGGTTTCTAATTCCCAAGTTAGGATCTTAAATTTAGTTGGCAAGGGAGGCGGGCCTAATGGAGCTGAACGAACTTAGGGCGGACTTGGCCCTGCGTACCAAAAGAGGTATCCCCTTTGTCTGGGCTTCCCTTTTTTTGTGGGCGGGCGTAATGGCAGTTTGGTGTTTGCCCCTTCCCGGCCTTCTATTTCGCAATTCGGCGACAATCTTTTGCGCCCTGGCTCAAGTGCCGGCGGCTGCCCTTATTTCGCAGGCGATGAAGCTGGAGTTTCACTTAAAAGATAATCCTCTCCAAGGGGCGGCGATTTTATGCGCTCTAAATCAACTTTTATACTTCCCGATTGCGGCGGCTCTTTCGTCTATCGTGCCCGGCGGAGTTGTCCTGATCTTAGCGTTGATTTCCGGTGCCCATCTGCTTCCTTTTTCCTGGTTATATCATTCCCGTTCTTACTTGATTATGTCCCTGCTGATCCCTCTGACTATTTTTTTAATCGGTTTTGGCTTACCGCAAAATAAAATCTATTTGTTGGCAGCTACAATGGTTGTTTTAAAATCGGTCCTTGTGACCTGGCTTTCCATAGAAATCACGGCCGGAAGCGAAAAAGCGGGCCGCACCAATAGTTTAAACAGATCTTAAAGGAGGAATAATCTATGGAAGATAGGATTGTAAACACGTTTTCTATTGTTGGCTATGACCCTGAGGCGGAAGAATGGGGGATCGCTGTCCAATCTAAATTTTTAGCTGTTGGCTCCGTTGTGCCCTGGGCCCAGGCGGGTGTGGGCGCCATTGCCACTCAGTCCTATGCCAACACCACTTTTGGCCCTAATGGGCTTCGGCTTTTGTCCCAAGGTAAATCTGCCCAAGAAACGTTGGATCTGTTGTTGGCGGAAGATCCCGGGCGGGAAAAGCGGCAGGTGGGAATAGTGGATTTCCAAGGCAGAGCCGCCAATTTTACGGGGAAAGAATGTTTTGATTGGGCCGGGGGCGTAACCGGTGAAAATTTCACGGCGCAGGGTAACATTCTCGTTAGTAAAGAAACGGTAGATGCAATGGCAGATGTCTTTTTAAGAACACAGGGCACCCTGGCCCAGCGCCTTTTGACGGCCTTAGCTGCTGGCCAGGAGGCGGGCGGGGACTCCAGGGGGCAGCAATCAGCCGCTTTGTATGTTGTCCAGGAAGGGGCCGGATACCGCGGTTTTACCGATGTCAAGGTCGATTTGCGGGTTGATGATCATCAAAAGCCTATTGAGGAATTAAAACGCATCTATCAAGTTCACCTGGATTTAACTGCCGCTAAAAGGTAACATTAGGAAAGCGGAAGAGGAAAGGCGCCTGCCGAGATGGCGTCTTTTCTTAAAAAAAGAGCATTCAGAGGCAATAAGGAGGAATTAAATGCGGGCGGTGTTGTTTGATCTTGATGGGACTCTGCTTCCCATGGATCAAGATCTTTTTGTGAAGGCTTATTTAAGGGAATTAGGTTCAAAAGGGGCTGCTTTGGGTTTAAACCCCCAAAAGTTTGTCCGGACGGTTATGGTAGGGCTGGAGGCTATGATTAACAACGATGGTTCCCAGACTAACGAAGCACTCTTCTGGCAGGTTTTTGTGCAGGACTTTGGCCCTGAAACGGAAAAATACGCGGCGGAGTTCCAACGTTTTTACTCTAATGAGTTTCGGCGCGTGGCCTCTGCAGTCAGCCCTACGCCTTTGGCTTCAGAATACATGAGGCTGCTGCGGGCAAAAGGTTATGATCTTGTTTTGGCTACTAACCCGGTTTTTCCTAAAGCGGCTACTCTGGAGAGGATGCGCTGGGCCGGCCTGGACCCGGATGACTTTGTTTTAATTACTACTTATGAGGACTTCAGTTTCGCTAAACCCAACCCCAATTATTACCGGGAAATTTTAGAGGTTATTGGCGCTAAGGCTGAAGATTGTCTGATGATTGGCAACGATGTCCAAGAGGATCTTGCGGCTAAGCAGGTTGGGATGGAAGTTTTTCTGGTTACCGATGACTTAATCAATCCGGATGGCCTTGACATCTCCCAATTTAAGCGCGGGGACCGCCGCGCTCTGCTGGAGATGATTACAGCCTTGCCTCCAGCAGCGGGGACCGGGGGCGAATCCGGGCAAAAGAATCTAATTAAAAAGATCAAGTGATCACAAAATGCCAATTCTGCGCCTCGGAAGATCTGTTGTTTACAGAAGCCTCTGCCAAGGGCGGCCGCGGGCCTCATTTTCTTCCGGGCACAGGTTTTCTTAAAGCGGGGGGCAATTAAAATCAGAGGGCGGGAAAATCCTGAACCGGTACTTTCTAGGACTTGCCCCGCCTAAGGCGGGGGGAAAGAAACGGCTGCCCGCTTTTGAAGGGAATTGAAGGTGATGTTTATGAAATGGGTAATTATAGGGCTTCTTCTGGTTGTTTATCTTTTTGAGGCCGTTGTAGCGGTGTTGAACCGGAATAATAGCAAGAAAGCCCTCCCTCAGCGCCTGCAAGATATTTATGACCAAAAACGCTACCAAAAATGGCTGGCTTATTCCTTGGATATCCAGCGTTTTACAATTGTGAGGAGAGGGTTGAACCTTCTGATTTTAATTGTCCTTCTGGGGGGCTTCTTTTCCCTTTTGGAAAAACTGGCCGCGTCATGGAGCGGGAATCCAGTTTTGCAGTCCCTGTATTTCTTGGGAATCTACCAAACCTTCCTAACTCTGTTAGGACTTCCCTTTAGAATTTACCAAACTTTTTCCATTGAAGAAAGGCACGGATTTAATAGGACTGCTAAAAAAACCTTTCTCAAGGACACTGCTCTTAATTATCTGCTGACTCTGATTCTGGGCGGGATCATCATCGGCGGTATTCATTTGCTTTATCTCCGGTTTGCCCGGGATTTAGGGGTGTTTATCCTGCTGGCCTGGGGTGCCGTAAGCTTAATTATGCTGCTAATTTTTGCCTTTTTTAACCGCCTGTTTTTGCGGTTGTTTAACAAATTCACGCCTTTGGCCGAAGGGACACTGCGCACCCGGATCGAGGATCTGGCTTCCGGCGTTGGTTTCAATGTGAAATCCATTTCAGTAATGGATGCTTCCAAGCGTTCTACAAAGTGCAATGCCGCCTTTACCGGCCTGGGCCGGGCCAAGGAAGTAATCTTATTTGATACCCTGCTGGAAAGGATGACGGAAGACGAAATTGTGGCAGTTTTAGCCCACGAGTTGGGCCATGCGGTGCATGGTGATACCCGCCGGATGCTGGGCTTACAAATCATCGCCGCCGGGTTTTATGCTGCCGGCATAGGTTTGATCTTAGAAAACACAGCCCTTTTTACCTCATTTGGTTTTTCCGGTACCCATTTCGGGTTTGCAATCATCCTTTTTTCTCTCCTTTTTCAACCGATCGGGCTTATATTGGGAATTCCTTTGAATCTAGTTCTGCGTCAAGCAGAATACAGGGCGGATCAATTTTCGGCTCGTAAAACCCGAGGGTCTTGGCTGATTTCTGCCCTTAAGGTTCTTGCCCGGGAAAACTTAGCAAATTTAAACCCTCACCCTTTGGCGGTAGTCTTGTATTATTCCCACCCGCCTCTTAACGAACGGATTAAAGCCCTGCAATAACGGAGGTGGAGCAGTTGCAAGTTGTCTTTTACCAGTTGGGTATAGTTGCGGAAAGCAACCTTTATTATGCTGTCATAGCAGCCAGGCAGGGAGGAAAATGGCTTTTTGTCCAGGAAAAAGGGGAGACAACCTGGGAAATGCCCGCGGGGCGTAGAAAATTAGGGGAATCCATTCTGGAAACAGCGAAAAGGGAACTATTTGAAGAAACGGGTGCCTTAACTTATACGCTGCGGGAAATCTGTGATTATTCTGTAACTGAGGGGGAAACCCGCTACGGCAGGCTCTTTTTCGCGGAGGTCAAAAAAAGAGGGCCTTTGCCGGATCTGGAGATAGCCCGCCTTGATTTGAGGAAGGATTTACCCAGTCAGCTTACCTATCCCTTGATTCAACCTCTATTGTTTGCAAAGATCCGCAAAAAGCTGGCGGAACCGGGCCGTTAGGCCGGGAAAGGGGGGTCTTATGCTTGGTTTTCTTATTCTAAACTCTCTGCTGCCCGTATTTCTTTTTTTGCCGGGCTTGCTTTGGAAAAAACACCCTCCCCCGGAAAATGAACCGGGTTTATGGGTACCGGACCCGCAGGTCTTTAAAAAGCGAGGAAGCCTGGAAATTCGCCCATGCCCATTACGCCAAGGTTTCCCTTTGGTCCGGAAGTATTTTGCTTTTGCTTTCTCTCCTTTTCTGTTTCTTTTTCAAGAAAAGATTGAGCAAATTACCCTTTGGATTAGCGTAATTCAAATTAAGGCCCTGCTCTTATCTTTGCTGCCCACAGAATTGGCCCTGCGCCGAAAATTTGATCACGGGGGGAGACCAAGGCGGAATGAACAAATTAAGTAAAGGGAGGAAACTATGAACCCAATTCTAGAAACCATTCACAAGCGGGCTTCGCTGCGCCGCTATAAAGAAATTCCGATTAGCAGCGGGGATTTGGAAACTCTGTTGAAAGCAGCCTTGCGTGCACCTACCGCTGGTAATATGATGCTTTATTCCGTGCTGGTCATCGAAGAGCAAAAAACTAAAGGCATCCTCAGCAAGACCTGCGATAATCAGCCGTTTATTGCCCGGGCGCCGCTGGTTTTAGTGTTTTTAGCCGATTATCAGCGCTGGTTTGATTACTATCGCCTGGCGGAGGTTCCTTCTTTTTGTGCTGACCGCGGTTTAAACTGGGAAGAGCCAGGTTTGGGCGATCTGTTTATAGCTGTGAGCGACGCACTGATTGCGGCCCAGACTGCTGTGCTGGCCGCTGAAAGCCTGGGAATCGGCTCCTGCTATATTGGCGACATAATGGAAAACTACGAAATTCATCGCCGGCTGCTGCAGCTGCCCCCTTATGCCTTTCCAATAGCCATGTTGTGTTTAGGCTATTATCCGGATAATTACAAACCGAAGTTCCGGGAGCGGTTTTCCCCGGAATACCTAGTTTACAACGAAAAATACCGCCGGCTGGGGCCTTCGGAGCTGGAGAAAATGTTCTTTTCCTGGGAGCAGCAATTTTCTCCGGGAAATAAATTTGGGGCCAAAAATATGGGGCAGTTTATGTATGCCCGTAAAACCGGCAGCGATTTCGCCCGGGAAATGAGCCGTTCTGTCAAGGCGGCTTTGCAAAACTGGCAGGACTCAGGAAAAGGAAGGTGAAATAATGCCTTCAAAAAAGGCAGAAAAGACGTTGCTTGTTTTTTTGGCTGCCGTTCTTCTGGTTAGCGGCTGCTGGCCCCAAAGTATCCGCATAGGTTTTAAAGGCTCCTCCCGGGGCAATAAAACGAATGCTTCTTTTATGTATTTAAGCGGGACTTGGGGCAAAACCATCAAGGCCGAACCGGATGCAGCCATTGTGTTTGACTATGCTCTAGAATCTAAAAGCGGGAAATTAAGCGCGGCCTTGTACGATTCGGCCGGAAGGATTCTTTATACTTTTTCACCTAACACAAGCGGCCGCACGGAGATTTTTTTAAAAGAAAGGGGGCCCTGCAAGCTGATCATCGAGGCAGAAAAGGCGAGAGGCAGCTACCGCTTCGAATGGGTTAGTAAAAAAGCAGGGTAACCGCGGTTTTTGGCGAAAGATACGGAGGTGGAAAGGGAGATAATTGCATGGCTGCAGAATTTAAACTTACTCCGCCTTTAAAATGGGCGGGCGGCAAAAGATGGCTGGTGCCCCGCTTAAAGACTCTTTGGGGTCCTTTGAGCCGGCGCAGACTGGTAGAACCTTTTTGCGGAGGGCTTGCAATCTGTTTGGGGCTGAGGCCCGAAAAAGCACTTCTCAACGATATCAATCAGCATTTAATCAATTTTTACCACTGGCTGCAAAAAGGGTTGGTGGTTTCTTTAAAGTTTAAGAACAAGGAAGATGCCTATTATCGCTGCCGGGATCTTTTTAATGATTTAATCAGCACGGCGCAGGGCGCCGCAGGCAGTGAGGCCGCGCAGCTTTTTTACTATCTGAACCGCACAGGGTATAATGGGTTATGCCGGTTTAATAAAAAAGGGCAGTTTAACGTTCCTTTTGGCAGGTATAAAAGGATTAATTATGCCCGAGATTTCTTAGAGTATCAAGCTGCCGTGGCCGACTGGGAATTTGTAAGCGGGGATTTTGCGGGATTAAAAATAGGGCCGAGCGACTTTATCTATGCCGATCCCCCGTACGATGTGGAATTTACGCAATATGCCCAAGATGACTTTCTTTGGGAAGATCAAATTAGGCTGGCCCGGTGGCTTGCTGCACATCCCGGGCCGGTGATTGCCTCTAATCAGGCCACGGACCGAATAATTAAACTGTACAAAGGTTTGGGGTTCTCTATAGATTTTCTAAAGGGCCCCCGCCGCATTTCGTGCACAGGTGACCGCGGACCTGCTTTGGAAATCTTGGCAGTAAAAGGGATTTAGAAAGGAAACAAGCAATGAGTGCTCGCAAATTTGATCGATTTTTAGGCATCAAAACCAGGGGGCTTAAAGAATGGAAAGGCCACCATCATTACAACCGCTACGAAGCCACGCCTTACCAAGCATTGGAAAAACTAGCCCAATCTTATCGGTTTAATACCAAAGGGCGTCTGGTTGATTTTGGCTGCGGCCGAGGCAGGGTTGTCTTCTACCTGCATAACAGGTTTAAGATACCGATTGTAGGGATTGAAGCGGATGATGTGGTTTTTGGAGAAGCCTTGGATAATAAACAAAGTTACCGCTTGCGGGCTAAAGAGATCCCGGCCCGGATTCGCTTTAAATTTGGGTTGGCGGAGGATTATCGAATTAAAAAAGCAGACACCTGTTTCTATTTCTTTAACCCCTTTTCGGAGCGGATCTTTAAAAAAGTGGCTGAAAATATAGCTGAATCCTTAGGGAAATCGCCCCGGACAGCGGATCTCATCCTTTATTATGCTCTTCCTGAATACAAAAAGATCATCAAAAAGAAGACACCGTTTCGTTTGATCAACAAGATTAGGATTCCCGGTGCAGCTGATCCCCTGGAGAAATTCGTTGTTTATCGTTCTCGGCCCGTTCAGGCCGGCTAAAACTTAACTTTGTGAAAAATATATCGTTTTTATCTTGACGGCAAGCCCGCTATCAGTTATAATTAACTTGAAAAATGCATAAGAAATTCTTCGGGGCAGGGTGCAATTCCCTACCGGCGGTAAAAGTCCGCGAACGACGGGGGTTCCGTTGTTGATTTGGTGTAATTCCAAAACCGACAGTATAGTCTGGATGAGAGAAGAAAGGGCCGCTGATCGGCTCGCGAGTTCTGCAACCTGAGGAATTTCGGGTTGCTTTTTTCG
>JAAYRS010000202.1 GCA_012518645.1 Bacillota bacterium | reverse complement strand
TTGATTCGGAAACGAGCATCAAAATCACGCCAGCGGTTAACTGAGCCCACAATGTTTGCAACAGCAACGGTGCGCAGGCCCAGATCTAGCGAATCTGTTAAGTCGTATCTTTTTTTGGGGGTGTCAAAGGATTCAATGGTGCTTTTTGAAAACAATTTATCTTCACTCCAGGCTAGGCGAATCGATCTCTAAGATGTGAAATCCGTAACCATTAATAACGGTTGTATCATTAACTATATCAATTCGGTTTTGTTTTAAACCGTAATTGAGGTGAGTGTGCCCGTGGATGAAATAACGGGGCTTGTGTTTGTGAATGATCCGGGAAAAGGTAAGAAATCCTTTATGGCACTGGTCTTCAGCATCGTGGATGCCAAAGGGCGGTGCATGGGTCAGGACGATGTCAATTTTTCTCCCTAGCAAAAACCGCCACCGCATTCTGGACCAGGTCCGCCTCATCTGCCACTCGGTGTATTGAACGGCGGTAGGGTGGTGGTAAAACATTGAACCTTCAAAGCCGATAATAGTCAAACCTTTAAAAGAGACAACCTTGCCATGAATGTCATCCCCTCCTTCGGGGGGATTGATGCTGTAATTATCATCGTGGTTGCCGCGGACGTAGTAAAGCGGGGCGTTAAAGACTGACATTAGATATGATAAATACCACGGAGGCAGATCACCTACGGACAATATGGCGTCAATCGATTTAGGAAAGCGATCGCGTCGGAAATGATCATATAGCTGCGGGTCGACTGTATCGCCAACGATCAGTAATTTCAAACTAAGATCCTCCCAACATCTTCAATCTTCCAATATAAATAAGTTCTGGAATGTCCCTTGTTTTCCTGCAGGGAAAGGGGCTTAAGAGGTAGAATCGCTATAGCGAGCGTTTTCTTCTTGGGCAACTTGGCGTTTTTCCTCTACAGCGGCCATTATTTTGTCCTCTAAGGTAATGCCGCACAGCAGCTCCCAGAAATTAGGGGGACGGACGGTAGTGGAGTAACGCTGAGGGCCTTTATACCAAATGCCTTGAGGCCCTTCCACAGCCTCCACCTTGGCGAAGGAGTCAATCAGGGTAACCCTGACCCCCCATTTTTTGCCCGGGGCAATTTCTAGATAAACTGCTGATCTGTCTGTAGGGCGGCTCCAAGTGCCTTGGTTGAGATTTTTGAGCATGGTTTTATCCTTTCTTCTTGTAATTATTACATAAAAGCCGGTGTATTGCTAGCTGGATTGGAGGAAAAATATGGCCTTCTTATTAATCCTTTCTTTAATTTTGAACCCTTTCTGGACCGGTGTTGTTTTTGCCGAAAAGGCTTCAAATTCTGATTTGTCTTTTAGTGTTGCCCTTTGGGCAGATGAAGTGCGGGATAAAGGGGATTTTGATCTTAACCCGGACGGTATTTTTAAACGGGGGGAACGCGCCTACGCCTACCTGGAATTGGAAGGCTTTAGCTGGGAAGAGCAAGAGGGTTATTTGCATACAGATGTGCATGTTGATGTGGCCCTGCGCACAAAGGGCGGGTTCCGCCTTTTTTTCTCCGAGGATTTACTTGAATTCGATTCTCTCTACCTAAATCCTCCTGAAAATTTCTGGTTTTATATTTACGTGGATGTCCCGTGGTGGGCCCCGCGGGGTACGTACATTACTGAAATTATTGTCAGGGATGAAATCAGCGGGGAGACTTTAATCGAACACCGGGAGATTCAAGTCCGCTAGGCTTTGAAGTTCGTGAAAAAGGAAACAGGCTGCTTTTGTCGAATTCAGATCAGAGTGAATACTTTTCAAGGAAGGGGGGAGAAAATGCCTCAGGAAAAAAAGGGGCGCAAAAAAGAAATGCCGATTCCAAAAGGGGTTGTAGCCCGCCTGCCCATATATTTTCGGCATTTAACAGAGCTGCAAAAATTGGGGACTGAGCGTTTATCTTCAGCACAGCTTGGGGAAGACCTAGACCTTACTGCAGCCCAAATACGTTCCGATCTAAGCTATTTCGGCTCCTTTGGCCAACAGGGTTACGGCTATAATGTGAGTGAATTGCTGAAACAGGTCCAAAACATTATTGGTTTAGACCGCACTTATTCCATGGTATTAGTGGGCGCAGGCAACCTGGGAAAAGCGATAGGCGGTTATGAGGCTTTTCGGGAGAAAGGCTTTCAGATCAAGGCAATCTTTGATGTAGACCCTCTTTTAATCGGAAATTACCACACCGGTGTTATCATTAAACCCTTTTCGGAGCTGCCGGATTATCTTCAGAAGAATAAAACAGATATCGGGATTATAGCTACACCGAAAGAAGCAAGCCAAGAAGTTTGCCAAGTGCTGGCAGCGGGTGGTGTATCTAGTATTTGGAACTTTTCACCGGCCCAATTAACTGTGCCTGACGGAGTTTTAATTGAACATATCCATCTAACCGACAGTTTATTAAGACTGGTTTTTAGGATAAATGAACAGAGAAAACAGTTTGTTTAGCCCTCAGCCTGGGGCTGGGGGATCTAAAAAAGACACCTGGCGGCAGGGGTCTTTTTTAGCGTGCGCCACACATGGAGCGTAACATGGTAATCTACGAGCTTTAATTCTCGGATACAGCTTTGGCTTTCGGCCAAAAAGAAGTGCTCACGAGGCCTTGAGAAGATGCCAAACGAACATAACAGACGGTTACACCTATATTGCGGACATAGATTTAGAAAAATCGATACGGTTAACCAGAGTCAGCTTGTACAAATTCTATCGGAAACGATAAAAGATGGGCGGGTAATCTCTCTAATCCACAAATTCCTGCGAGCGGGAATCCTGGCAGATGGGATATTCGGGGAAAGCCCAAAGGGTGTGCCCCGGGGCGGACCATTGAGTCCGCGATGTGGCAATATCATGCTGAACGAATGTGACAAGGAACTTGGAAAAAGGGGGCACAGATTTGTCCGCTGCGCGGACGGCCTGCTAATCTTTTGCAAAAGCAAAAGAGCGGCTGAACGCGCCCTAGAAAACATCATTCCCTTTGTTTAGAAAAAACTATTTCTCAAAGTGAATCGGGAGAAAACTCAAGTTGGATACATTGGAAAAGTTAAATTCCTTGAAGAAGGACGCTAAAAGGTACATTCTAAAAGCATCCAGAAACTGAAAGACAAAATCCGAGAAGTCACAGGACTAAGCGGCGGCATGGGCATTGAGGCGAGGAAAACAAGGCTCAACCAAATTATTAGAGGCAAACTAGCGGACAGGAAGAAACTCATGCAAACGACAGATGAATGGCTGCGCAGCCGAATTCGGATGGTTACCTGGAAAAGATGGAAGAAGGTCAAAACGCGCTTCCTAAACCTAAGAAGCCTTGGAGCAGATGAAGAACGGGCGTGGATGCGGGCGAACACAAGAAAAGGCTATTGGAGAACCGCCTATAGCCTATTTTGTTAAGAACATTATCCATTGAACGTTTCAAACGATCAGAATATCTTAGTTTTGCAGATTACTGCTCTGAAGTTAGAACGTCAACTTTAAAACCGCCGAAACGGTGTGTACGGTGGTGTGGGAGGCCGGCTACTTAACTAATGGGAAGTCTCCTACCCGATTCTTCGCCGGGCTTAATTTGGCGCAGAAAGCCTGCGGTGCCCCTAGGTGGGCAACTTTAAAACAGAGTGAAAGAAAATCAAAACATAATTCCAACACCTAAAAAGTTCCGGGCAGGGAAGGGCAATAAAATTGGGCCGGGGCAGCCCCAGCCCAATCTTAGTGAGGTTATTAGACATTAAACGCTAAGCATACCTAGATATTGCTGATTAATGGCCTAGTGAAAAGATAGTCTGAAACCGCTCCCTAAAAGAAATGCCTAAAGAGTGATGTGGGATGGCGGCTTCCTGCCCGTTTCTATGTTCCCTTAGTCGATACGAGCCTTATCTAAGGCATCGCGGACGGCGCGATTGCTTTGGCTCGTTAAACCGGTGGCCCCGGAAATAGTATCTACAAAACCGGGTTCACTTTCCAATGCCGCTTTTTTATAGCTTTCCCGGACTAAATCCAAAGGCCATCCGTAGGCTTCCACGGAAGGATCCTGGATTGTGTGGTCAGGAAGTACCCTTTGGGCAGAATAGTCCACGATTTGATCATCCTGCAGGGTTACCCAGACCACCTTGTAATATTGTCCGTAAGAGGATACCTCGGAACGGCCTAAGAAAGTGCCGTTAAAATATGTATTTTCCCCTTTGTCCGGGCCGGCTTTAAATAAAGCCCTTTCCACCGCTTGGATATAACCGTTTGAACTGCCGGTGGCGCCGGTGACAATATCCACATCAGTGCCCTGTTTCTCTACAAACCTGCCTCCCAAGGTGCGGGCCGCTTCGCCTGCTTCGGGCCAAGGATAAGTACTAAAGTCTTTTTCCACATGTTTGTCGGTAAATTCACGGAGGATAACGGCGGTAATCTCTCCGTTTTCGATAAAGACTTTGGCGTAGTGGGTGCCGTTGGGGGAGGCATCCGACCATCCGACATAGGTGCCGTCCTCGTAAATTGAGGCGGAAACTGCAACAGTTAAGGCTAGGAACAAAACAAAAACAACAACAAATCTTCTCATTCACATAACCTCCACATAATGACTTCACTTATCAAGTTTAACAGGAGAACGCCCTCGTGTCAATATAGGGCCATTTGCAGCCATTTGCGATGTCAACATTTTAGCCCAAAATGACACCGAATATGATCGTTTTTTACAATAAAAACCAATCCGCGGGGTGGTTCCCGACTTTTAAAGCAAATTTTGCGATCGCCAATCAAGCTTTGCTTTTGATCTCATTACTGATAGGAGGCTGCCGGCCGCCATGGCCAATATCACACTCAGGGCCTGGCTTGCAACGCATGAATGTTATGGTTTTCAAAGTTGAAGAAGGTTTCCGGACGGGCGTTTACACACTCCACAGCAGTTTTTTTATCATAAGCTCGCTTCCGGCATAACTTGAGCGGGCCAACGGAATGAACAGGCGGCGATTTTTCGCTGTATCGCCCGGCGGGGCACCGGCAGTTAAGCATTTCCCGATCCTTTTTAAATCCGTCAAACGCCCTTTCCCCGTTCCCTCGTTCGAACCAAGTTCTCACGGGGCATTGATGCCAAAACCGGAACTAATCTTTCAAGATCGTCTAATTCTTCAACATCTCACGCCCAAACAGCTTTTTGCAGTATAATAGCCGCCCTCCCTTTCAGTGTTTTAGGAGATAACACACACTTGGAGAGGAGGGATCGTCACCTTTTTATCTGGGGTCGGTTTTGGTTTTCAGCGGGATTCGGGCTTTTTTTATATCTTTTCGAGGTAAAGATTCTTTTTGGCCTTTGAAGATCGGTTAGTCACCGTCCTTCACGCACATCGCAAATGGCTTATTTAATTAGTTATACAACGTTTAGGGCTGGGAAAAGGGTAAAATAAAAGCGGGGCTAAGATTAACCCCAAGCAATAAGTGTAGTCACCATGACGAGATCGCGGCCTTTTTCTTGATTGGTTTGGAAGATTTCCCGCAGAGCTGTCCAGACGTGCTCCTGTTCCCCCGTAATGGTTGTATTAAGTGAAGTACTCCCTAAATAAAAGTCATAGTCGAGGCCGTGTTCGTGCAGGAATTGGTGGGATAGGCCGCTGAGATCAGTAATTTCTTCCGCGGATACGGGGTAAAGGGAAACTTCTGCTTTGATCATATAAACTTACACCTCCTGGCCTATAGTATGACCAGAAGGTGTAAGCTTCAATCACTTAACGGTTGGGAACACAAACTATTTGGCCCGGTTTAATTTGACTGGGATTAGATATGTGGGGATTAGCTGCAATCAAAGCATTTAAAGAGACACCGAATCGCTGGGCAATTTTCCACATGCTGTCGCCCGGCTGGACGGTATAGCGAAAAGTTCCCGGGGGACAGGTTATAGAGGGTGTGGTGGGGACACAAACGATTTGTCCTGGGTGGATTTTGCTGGGATCAGATATTTGGGGATTAGCAGCAATTAAAGCACTTAGAGAAACACCAAAACGCTGAGCTATCAGCCACATGCTGTCCCCGCGTTGGACCGTGTAAGGGAATGTTCCCGCAGGGCATCCGGAAGGTGGGGGCATGGCGGCAGGCACGCAAACTATTTGTCCCGGAAAAATTCTACTGGGATCGGGAATTTGAGGATTAGCAGCAATCAAAGCGCTTAAGGAAACTCCGAATCTTTGGGCAATAAGCCACATACTATCTCCCTGCCGGACCGTATAAGGAAATGTTCCCGCAGGGCATCCGGAAGGCGGAGGCATGGTTGTAGGCACACACACTATTTGTCCCGGGAAGATCCTGCTGGGATCGGTTATTTGGGGATTGGCCGCCATTAAAGCATCCAAGCTTACCCCGAATTTCCGGGCGATACTCCACATGCTGTCTCCAGGCTGGACGGTATAAGCGAAAGTTCCTCGGGGGCAAGTTGTCGGTGAAGTGCCGGGAATGCAGACAATTTGACCCGGTTGGATTTTGGAAGGGTCGCTTATTTGGGGATTAGCTGCCACTAAAGCATCCAAGCTCACTCCAAATTGGCGGGCGATGGTGAAAAAAGTGTCTCCCCGGCGCACCGTGTAAGGGGTGGTGCCGGGCCCGCACGTTTGCCTTGTTTCGGGAGTCTGGGCCGCTTCGATTTCTTCAGGTTGATCCATGATTTTCTCGTCTTTTTCCAAAGTCAATCCTCCTTTTGTTGTTCAATACCGTTGTTTACGGTTCATAACAGGATATGAACAAAAAGAGGGTTTGGTTACTTGACTTTTAGAAAAAGCTGTGCTAAAGTATTGGTAGTCTTCCTCGGTAGCTCAATGGCAGAGCATTCGGCTGTTAACCGAAGGGTTGTTGGTTCGAGTCCAACCCGGGGAGCCATCATGAAAACGACCAGTTAACCGCTGGTCGTTTTTGCTGTGTTTTAAGGGCTCCCGTTTAACGACGGAAAGGATCGTCCGGGATTACAAGCCAACAGATTAAATAGGCTAAAAGCCCCGTGCCGTAAATTAGGATTGCAATCGCCCAAATCAACCGGATTATGGTAGGATCTATATTGAAATATTCAGCAATACCTCCGCAGACTCCTGCGATTTTTTTGTTTGGGGAGCGGTATATCCTTTTGGCCACTAGCTTCCCTCCTTATAAATTTCCGGGTTAACTATGTTGCGGGGGCGCCGGCCCTGCAAAACGGCTGAAACATCACTAACCACCATTTCCACCATCTTTAAACGCGTTTCCCGGCCGGCACTGGCAATATGCGGTGTGATAACTACATTTGGCAGTTGGGCTAACCCTGGTTTTAAGACGGGTTCGTCTTCAAATACGTCTAAACCTGCCCCCAAGATGGTTCCCCGCTTTAAAGCCTTAATTAGGGCTGTTTCGTTGACAACAGGCCCGCGGGCTGTGTTGATCAAAATGGCGGTGGGTTTCATTGAATTTAATTCTTCTTCATCAATCAAATATTTCGTTTCCGGGGTTAAGGGGCAGTGTAGGGAAACATAGTCGGAGCCTTCCAGTAAAGCCTTTAGATCAGTATATTCCATCCCCAAGTTATCTTCTACCCTTTTAGGCAGCCTTCGGCGATTGTGGTAAAAGATCCGCATTTTAAAACCCCGGGCCCGTTGGGCAACTGCCTGCCCAATGCGTCCGGCCCCGATTAGACCTAGGGTCTTGCCGTATACTTCCGGGCCCAGAAGCAGTTCCGGGGCCCAACCTTCGAATTGCCCCCGGCGGGTAAGAAGATCTCCCTCAACAACCCTTCTCGCTGTGCTCATAAGCAGGGCCCAAGTAAAGTCTGCGGTGGCGTTGGTAAGCACATCCGGCGTATTAACAACGGGCAGCCTCTTTTTAGTGGCCTCCTCTAAACAGATATTGTTAAACCCAACTGCATAATTAGCGATAACTTTTAGACGTTTACCGGCCGCAATTAGATCGGCATCAATAGGATCGGAAAGCATGGTGATTAAGGCATCCTGATCACCGACAATTTCCAAAAGCTCCCCCTTAGTGATATTGCGGTCATTGGGGTAGACTGTTACCGTGCCCAGGGCTTCCAGCTTTTTTAAAGCCTCTCCGGGCAACTTGCGGGTAACGTAGATATTATACAAAGTATCACTTCCTTTTCCAGGTTTATTCTTGTTTTTGCCCCTAGATCCTTTTTGTTTTTGCCGCTGGAAAAAATGGAATCAAATTCCGAAAATAGCAGGGTTTTAAGAGCAGTCGTTGAACTTACCTCTTGTAAGCGGAGCGGAGGGATTAAGGGTGGCGACCGTCTTTGCCCTCGCCAATCAAAAGGGGGGCGTAGGGAAAACTACTTCCACTTACAATTTGGGCGTGGCTCTAGCGGAAATAGGCCAGAAAGTCCTTTTAATAGATTTGGATCCCCAAGGTGGTTTAACTTTTTGTGCCGGATTTGAACCGGAAGGGTTAAGAAAGACAATCTATGAATGCCTGCTTAGGAACAAACGGCCTCAAGAAGTCATCCTTAGTAACGATTACGGGGTCGATCTTTTACCTGCAAACATAGATTTAGCAATAGCTGAATTCCAGTTGATTAACATGCCGGCCAGGGAACGGCGGGTCACTCGGATTATAAATGAAATCCGGGAAAAATACGATTTTATTTTTATGGATTGCCAGCCCTCTCTAGGCTTATTAACCCTCAACGCTTTAGCAGCCGCCGATCAAGTTATTATTCCCGTTTCCTGCGAATATTTAAGTGTCCGGGGGACCAGGGCTTTGTTGAAATTGATTGCCAAAGTCAAAGGCCAGCTCAACAGCCAATTGGTGATAGCGGGTCTTCTGCCGACTATGTTCGACAGCAGGACTATCCATGGGCGTGAAATTTTGAAACTCTTGCGCACCGAATTTTCTAATTTACATCTCTTTCCCCACACGGTTGCCAGAAGCATCCGTTTTGCGGAAACGGCTGCCGAGCGCAAACCGGTATTCGAGGCCAAAACCCAAGTTCCCGGTGCTCTGGCTTACCGCCAATTAGCACGCCAACTAGTGAAATCAAAGTAACAGCAAATGCACGCTTCAGGAGAGGATTTTTAATGAAAAATAAGATTAGAGTACGTTTTGCACCCAGCCCCACAGGCTACTTGCATGTGGGGGGAGCCCGCACTGCCCTTTTTAATTGGCTTTTTGCCCGGGGGCAGGAGGGCGTTTTTGTGCTGCGGATCGAAGATACGGATCTGGCCCGCTCTTCGGAGGAGGCCACCCGCGTAATTTTGTCCGCTTTAAAATTTCTTGGTTTAGATTGGGATGAAGGCCCCGAAAAAGGAGGTCCGTTTGGCCCTTATTTCCAAAGTGAGCGCTTGGAAATTTATAAACAATACGCTCAAAAACTTAAGGACAAAGGGCGGGCCTACGAATGTTTCTGCACCCCGGAAGAGTTGGCGGCGAGCAGAAAGGAACAAAGCAAACGCGGCGAACCTACCCGTTATGATCATCGCTGCCTTCATTTGAGCTCGGAGGAAAAAGAAGCTTTTCGGGCCGAAGGGCGCCGGCCGGCTCTGCGTTTTAAAGCGGAAGAAGAGGGTGAAACCGAAGTACGGGATTTGATCCGGGGCAAGGTTGTCTTTGACTCCAGACAAGTGGATGACTTCGTGATCTATAAATCAGACGGCACACCTACCTACAACTTTGCAGTGGTGGTGGACGACGCTTTAATGGAAATCAGCCATGTTATCCGGGGGGAAGATCACCTATCCAATACCCCAAAACAAATTCAACTTTATAAAGCGTTAGGCTTTGAAGTACCTCTCTTTGCTCATATTCCCATGATTTTAGGGCCCGATAAAGCACTGCTCAGCAAAAGGCACGGGGCGACCTCTGTTTTACAGTTTTCCGAAGAAGGCTACCTGCCTCAAGCTATGATCAATTATTTGGCCCTGCTGGGATGGGGTTATGATGATTCCCAAACTATTTTTTCTATTCCGGAGCTGGTGCAAAAGTTTACTTTAGAACGGGTCTCCCGAAACCCGGCTGTTTTTGATCTGCAGAAATTGGAGTGGATGAACGGCGTTTATATCCGAGAATTATCCTCGGATCAACTCTACCGGGCCGCCCTGCCGTTTTGGCAGAAAGCTGGTTTTTTGGCCGAGGAGGTAGCAGCGGAAGAGCGGGAATATGCCATAAAAGTTTTAAAAGAGCTGCAGAGCAGAATTAGGCTTCTGAAAGATCTAATCCCTCATGCTTATTATTTCTTCCGCGATGATTATGAATATGACCAAGCTGCCGTAGAAAAGATCCTTGGAGGGCCGCAGGCAGAAGCGATCCTTAATTATATTTACGAGGCACTGTCCGCTTTGCCCAAGCTGGATGAGGAACACGTAAGGCCTTTGTTTAAAGCGGGCCAGAAGAAATTTGGAGTCAAAATGGGCGGTTTGATCCAGCCTCTGCGGGTGGCTTTAACCGGAACAAGAGTTAGCCCCGGCATTTATGAGGTTTTGGAATTATTGGGGCGGGAAAGAGTGAAAAATAGGATCAAAAGAACTTTAGAATTGCTACAAGAAAGGAAGTGAGTCTTAATGAAGGCTCGGGTACGTTGGAATGGCAAGATGGGTTTTGTAGGTATTTCGGGAACAAACCACACCGTCCCCATGGATGTCAGCCCCGCAGTAGGTGGGGATGGGGCGGCTGCCAGCCCTTTGGAAATGGTGCTGATGGGCTTGGCAGGGTGTTCCGGTGCTGATGTAGTCAGTATTTTAAGAAAGAAAAAAATTAAAATAGATGATTTCCAGATTTTCTTGGAAGCGGAAAGGGCGGCGGATCATCCTAAAGTATTTACAAAAGTGGATCTTCGGTTTGTTTTCCGCGGTGATAACCTGCGGCTAAAACCTTTAGAAGACAGCGTCCGCCTTTCGGTGGAGAAATATTGCTCAGTTGCGGGAATGATAGAAAAGACAGCCCAAATTGAATGGAAGGTAGAAATCGAGGATTGATCTAAAGAACAGCCTTGTTTTTCTAGCCATGATGTGGTATATTGATATCTAGTGCTGGGGGATCGTCTAAAGGCAGGACGGGTGACTCTGACTCATCTAGTCTAGGTTCGAATCCTAGTCCCCCAGCCACTATTATTTTCAAGCTCTACCTCATCTGCAGTGATGAGGTTTTTTCTTTTAGGGGGTCAAATAATGACGAAAATCTACACCGGGAAAGGTGATGAAGGCTACACGGAGCTGGGGGACAGCACTGTTATCCATAAAAACCACCCGCGGGTGGCAGCCTATGGTACGATTGATGAGCTATCCAGCTTTTTGGGATTGGCATTGAGCCATTTGCCTGCAGGAAGTATGGCCTCTGATCTGCGCTGGATTCAAAGGAAACTGTTCCGGATCGGGGTCCTTTTGGCCCAAGCCCAGCGACCAAAGGGCGCTGCAATGTTAACTGCCGCTGATATAGGAAAATTAGAAGAACTTATTGATCAAACTGGGGCGGAGCTCCCGCCTTTAACTGAGTTTATTTTACCCGGCGGTGTTCCCGGGGCGGCGCACTTACACTGCGCCCGTACAGTCTGCCGGCGGGCGGAACGGGCTGTTGCCGGTTTGGAAAAAGAAGAAAGCCAGCCTAACAATCTGGCCCTGGTTTTTTTGAATCGTCTCAGCGATTACTTATTTTGCGCGGCCCGTTTAATTAATTGCCAAACAGGCGGCGGGGAAGAAATTGTTAAAGCCGACTAGTGCGGCCTAAAACGGAGGAGTGTGTTTGTGGGCTTGAAGATGATTGTGGGATTAATCGGCGGTTTGGGTTTGTTCTTGTTCGGCATGAAAAATATGGCCGAAGGTTTGCAAAAAGCCGCCGGGGATCGCCTGCGCCGGATTTTAGAACTTTTTACAACCAGGCCGATCACGGCTGTTTTAACAGGTGCTGCAGCAACGGTGCTTTTACAATCAAGTGCCACTACCACCGTTATGGTGGTGGGCTTTGTCAACTCTGGTTTGATGAATATTTACCAAGCGGTCAGCACAATTATGGGCGCTAATATTGGCACCACTATTACGGCCCAAATTGTTTCGTTTAATATTTTTGCGCTGGCCCTGCCTTTTTCGGCCCTCGGTGCTTTCTTAAACTTTTTTTCCAAAAAGAGCCTTCGCCGCCATTTAGGTACGGGCTTCTTGGGTTTCGGCTTGCTGCTGCTGGGGCTATCAACTATGAGCTCGGCCGTTGATCCCCTGCGGGAATCGCGGTTTTTTCTGGAAACTTTGGTTGCCTTTGGGCAAAAACCCCTTTTAGGCATTTTAGCCGGGACCGTTTTTTCGGCTTTAATGCAAAGCTCCAGTGCTGTGACTGGTTTGGTTATCGCTTTTTCTTTCCAAGGGCTTATTTCACTTTCTTCCGGGCTGGCCCTGGTTGTAGGAGCTAATTTGGGAACCTGCCTTACTGTTGTCTTAGCTTCCTTTCAAGCTTCGCTTACAGCCAAGCGCGCCGCCGTAAGCCATGTGCTTTTTAATGTTTTCGGGGTCTTTCTTTTTATTCTCTTCCGGCGGTCCTTTACCAAATTAGTGGCCCTGACTGCTGCTTCCGTTACACGCCAAGTAGCTAACGCCCACACTCTTTTTAATTTGGTCAACACCTTGATTTTGTTTCCGCTTTTACCTTTATTCGTGCGCCTGGTCACTGCTTTGGTTCCCGGGGAGGACGAAGTTATTGAACGTAAGCCGCAGTATTTGGATCAGCGCCTGATCCAATCACCTGCCGCCGTAATTGGCGCTAACCAAGAAGCGGTCAGGATGGGTAACATTGCCTTAGATATGCTGGAGGAGGCCTTGGATATGTTTGTCTCCGGCAATATTAAACTTTTTGATCAAGTGCAGCAAAAAGAAGAAGTGGTGAACGATTTAGAGAAGGTGATTACCGCCTACTTAGCCCGGGCTAACCAGTTTGCTATGACAGAAGACGCCGCTCGGAAACTGACTAATTTAATGCATGTGGTCAATGATTTGGAACGCATTGGCGACCACGCAGTTAATATTACTAACTTAGCTTTGGAGCTGCACGAGCGGGATTATAATCTAAGCTCTGCTGCAGCCCAAGATTTAGAACAGATGCGCCAAGCGGTTGTCAGGATTGGGCGCGAGGCCGTTTCAGCCCTTAGCAACCACGATTTTAATTTGGCCAAATATATTATCTCTCAGGATGATCTAGTAGATAACTTAGAAAAAGAAAATCGCCGCAACCATCTGGATAGGCTGACCTCCGGCCTTTGCACGCCGGAAATAGGTGTAATTTTCTTAGATGTTGTCAGCAATTTGGAGCGTGTGGGCGATCACGCCCAGAATATTGCGGAAGCAGTGGCGGACATAGCTTTTGCCTAATTAGGCCGGGAGCGTAGCCCTCAGTATCGGGCTTAGGTTTACGAATTTATTTAACATAAAGATTGAGGTATGCAGACAAGGAGGATTTTCCGTGGAAAATTCAGATCAGACCCGTATGTTTTCTAGAATGGATAATAAGGCCCTGGATGTAAAAGAGACTTTATTTTTAGTGCAGGCAGCTTTAGCAGAAAAAGGTTACGATCCCCTCGAGCAAATTGTAGGGTACCTTGTTTCTGGGGATCCTTCCTATATTACTGCGCACGGGGATGCCCGGCAATTGATCCGTAAAATTGATCGCGACGACTTATTGGAAGAAATAGTGGCCTCCTATATAAAGGGCACTGTCTCCAATCCGGAGGTGTAAAGATGGCCAGGTTAATTGTGGAGGGCGGCAGGCCTTTACAGGGTTCTGTGGAAATTAGCGGTGCAAAGAATAGTGCCTTGGCAATTATTGTGGCCGCGGCCTTAGCTGAAGAAGGGGAGAGTATCTTAGAAAACATTCCCCAGGGCAGCGATATAGGTACAATTTGCCTTATTTTGAGGGAACTAGGGGTGAAAGTTTGGTTTGACGATGTGGGACGTTTGCATCTCCGTGCTGAAAAGCTGAACAAATTTCAGGCCTCTTACGATTTAGTACGCAGAATGCGGGCTTCTTTTTACAGTGCAGGACTTTTATTAGCCAGAATGGGGCAAGCCGAGGTGCCCCTGCCCGGCGGCTGTGCGATAGGCTCCCGGCCCGTGGATTTTCACATCAAGGGTTTTACCCAACTGGGTGCGGAAATTAGTATCGAACACGGATTTATGAAAGCGGAAGCAAAAGAGCTAAAAGGGGCCCAAATCTATGTGAACAGGGCCAGTGTAGGGACGACAATTAATTTAATGATTGCCGCTTCTTTGGCCAAGGGGACTACTGTCCTGGAAAACGCAGCCAAGGAGCCGGAAGTGGTGGATTTAGCAATCTTTTTAAACGGAATGGGCGGAAAAGTACGCGGTGCCGGCACGGATACCATCCGCATTGAAGGAGTCTCCGGCCTGCGGGGTATTGAATATTCCATTATTCCCGATAGGATCGAAACAGGTACTTTTATGTTCGCGGCAGCCATTACCGGCGGCGATGTAACTTTAAAGAGCGTTGTAGCCGAACATGTGCGGGTACCCATCGTTAAGCTGGAAGAAGCGGGAGTTATTATCGAAAGGAAAGATAACGAACTGCGGGTGAGGGCCCCGCAAAGGCTGAAGGCTATTGATGTGGAAACCATGCCTTACCCCGGTTTCCCTACTGATTTGCAGCAGCCCCTGGTAGCCTCGCTCAGTGTCGCCGAAGGCACAAGTGTGGTTCGGGAAACAATCTTTGATCGATTTAGGTATATTGATGAGCTCAGGCGGATGGGTGCTGATATTAAAACGGAGCGGGGCACGGCAATTGTGCGGGGGGTAAAACAATTGACGGGGGCCCCGGTGGAGATTACCGATTTAAGGGCCGGGGCTGCTTTAACCATTGCCGCTTTAGCTGCAGAGGGCCGTACCGATCTTTACGGGGTGGAGATTCTCGATCGCGGTTATGAACTTTTTGAAGAAAAACTGCAAAACCTTGGGGGGCGCATTTACCGCAAAAAAACAGCGGAAGGCCGGGATTTATTTGCCCCGAGGCCTTCTAGGAAATAAGTGGGGTTAACTAAGATTACCTAGTAGATTCCGGATTTTTAAGGAAAGCTGCTTAAGGCTGCTTGGACGGGGGGGTAATTAGGCTGTCTGTTCAACTGCATACCCATAGTGATTATTCTTTGCTTCGTTCCGCCTTAACTTTGGAACGCCTGGTGGCAGGAGCAAAAAAAATGGAAATAGAAGCCCTTGCTTTAACAGATCATAATACCACCGCAGGACACGTGGAATTGGCGCGGTTATGTGCCCAAAGCGGGATTAAGCCTATTTTTGGCTTAGAAGCGGATATTGCTTATCCTTGGGATTGGAGTAAAGGTCCCTCTGCCGATACGGCTTCTTTAGTCCTTTTGGCGGAAAACGAGGAAGGTTACGGCAACCTTCTGGCAGCAGCATCCGAGGATTTTCCCCTGCCCCTGCACAGATTGGCTGATTTTGCCCCAGGCCTTATTTTGTTGGAAGGGGGTCTCTCCGGCCAGCTGACCAAGTTAAGCGCCGCCGGGCTGAAGGAGCGCGCTCAGTCCCTTAACAGCTGGTATGCCAAGAACTTTCCTTCCTCTTATTATCTCCGTTTCGATGTGGAGCAGAGCGATGATTTTCGGCGCTTTTTCCCTCAAAGCCGTTTTGTCCTCACCCAGGATGTCCGTTATCTGCAGCCCTCAGAGAAAAAAGTGCTCCAAGTTTTGGCCGGCATCGGTAATTTTACGGGCATAATTCCTAAATACCCCCTTTTGAGTTGGTCTCAGTTAAAAGAAAAATTTTCCGGACCCGCGGAATTCCTCGCCAACACCTTGGAAGTTGCGGAGCGCTGCCAAGTCAAATTAAGCAGAGAAAAAACTTGGCCCGGTCCCTTTCTGGACAGCGATTTTGATGATCAGGTCTGGGAGGGGGCCCGCAGGCGTTACCCAAATCTGACCCCTGCGGTCCGCCGCCGTATTCTTCAGGAAGTGGAAATAATTAAGGCTAGGGGGTTTTGCGATTATTTCCTGATTGTGGCAGAGATTGTCCGCTTCGCTCAAAGTGCACGCATCCCTGTGGGACCCGGAAGGGGCAGTGCGGCCAGCAGTATTGTAGCCTACTGCTTGGGAATTACTTCCGTTGATCCCCTAGCTTGGGGTTTGCTTTTCGAACGATTTCTAAATTTGGAAAGGGAACATCCCCCCGATATTGATCTTGATTTCTGCTACGAACGGCGCCAAGAAATTCTAGAATTTGTAGCCGAGCGGTTTGGGCGGGATAAAGTGGCCCAAATAGGGTCCTATGGAACCTTTGGCTCCCGTTCGGCCCAGCGAGAGGCGGGCCGAATCTTGACTGCGGAGGACAAGCCCGAAACTCCGGAGAAGTTGGCCCAACAGATCCAAGGGTTGAAAAGGCATCGGGCAACCCATGCCGCGGGGGTCGTGATCACCTCTAGGCCTACCCTGAGTTACACAGCCCTTTACAGGGATAGGAAACTGCCTGTAACCCATCTGGATATGTATAGTTTGGAAGAGTTAGGCCTGCTAAAAATCGATTTATTGGGGCTGAGGACCCTAACTTTATTGGCCCGCACAGAAGAAAAGATCCAAAAACGGAATCCCCAATTTTCACTGGCTCAAATTCCCTTAAAAGATGAAAAAACCATAAATCTACTCTCCGCCGGGAAAAGCTTGGGTGTTTTCCAGTTGGAAAGTTCTTTGTACCAGGAGCTGCTGATTTCCCTCCGGCCCCGTTCTTTTTCTGATTTGGTGGCCCTACTGGCTTTGGGCCGGCCCGGGCCTTTAAATATTCTTCCGGAGTTCCTGCGCCTGCGCGAGCACCCGGAACAGATTAAATACCTGCACCCGGCTTTAGAGGAAATTTTAAAGGAAACTTCCGGGTTAATTCTCTATCAAGAGCAGGTGATGCAAATTGCCGCCAAAATCGGGCAGTTTTCTTTGGGGGAAGCGGATTTGCTTCGCCTTGCCTTGGGTAAAAACGATCAAAAGGCCATTGCCCGCTGGCGCCGCCGTTTTATAGAAGGTTCTCAACAGTCGGGGTTATCCCCGGAAGAAGGAAAACACCTCTTTCAAACTCTGCGGGAGTTTAGCGGTTACGCTTTTAATAAAGCCCATAGTGTGAGTTACGCCCTGTTAACTTGGCAGAGCGCTTATTTAAAAGCCCACTATCCTCAGGAGTTTTTCTTAGTTTTGCTAAATGAGGGCGGAATGAACAAAAGCCAAAGGGATTACCTTTTAGACTGCCAGGGAATGGGGCTTACCCTCCTTCCACCGGATGTTTTGTATTCCGAAAAGGATTTTACGCCGGAAGGATCCGGGCTGCGCTTGGGCTTAGGGGCCATTAAACAAATTAACCGTCAGACGGTCCAAAAAATTGTGGAGGAGCGGACACGCTCCCAATTTCGGGATTTTTCCGATTTTAAAACCAGGACGGCCCTTCCCGACGGGATCTTAAACCTGCTGGTTTCTGCGGGGGCTTGCGACAGCTTAGCCGAACGGCGTTTTAGCTTGCAAAGCCTGGGTCTGCAGGTACCTTCCGCCCGGCGTCTTTTAGAGCAGGAGCGGGAATTGGTGGGCATTTTTGCCTCTCAGCACCCCGCCAAGCCCTTTCGACCTTTAATAAAGCACATCCAAGGTGATTTCCAGTCAATACTGGGCCGTCTCGAGCATCTGCAGCACTTGGGCCGCACTTTTAAGGGTGTTTTAGAAACAGAGCAGGGGTTAGCAGCCTTTCGAGGAAAGGCCGGGCCTCAAAGCCAGCTTCTAAAAGACGGGGCTCTCGTCTGTCTTTTGGGGTTTTGGCGGGAAGGTGTGTTTAGCTGCGAAAAAGTGTTCCCTTTGGGCCCCATTTTGCTGATACTTCCCGAAAAGGAGCAGCTGGAGGTGCTGAAGGATCTTTTAGGATCCTCGTATGGTTTCCGTCCGGTAATTTTGCGCTTGGGCTTTAATATTTTCCACCGCCTGCCCCGGGAATTTTGGGTTTCAGAAGCGGCCCAAATCAATGCCGGGCTGAAAGAAGCCCAAATCGTCCACCAATGGTTTGATCCCTGGAAGGAAATGGGCGGTGCTTAGAGATTTTCCAATGTTTATGGAAGTTCCGGGAGATTAAATTAATAATCCCCGGGAAGGTATTTTGATGCCGTTCCGGAAATATGATCTGCGAATTGGAGGGGTTTGAATGGATTTGGAACGCCAAAACTATGTTATGGTGCAAGCTTTGGAAAATGGGGTAACTATTATCGGCCTAACAAGGGGGGTCAGCACTAAGTTTCATCACACGGAAAAGTTGGATCGAGGGGAAATTTTAATCGCCCAATTTACAGAACACACTTCGGCGATTAAAATAAGGGGGAAGGCCAAGGTTTTTACCGAGTTAGGTGTGGCCGAATCAGAGTAGAAGGAGGAGCGGAGAAATGTGGACAGTCGTGTACATTGCTCCTAACAGGCCTGTTGCCGAAATGCTGAAGGAACTATTAGAAAACGGAGGGGTCCTCTGTATGCTGCGGCCTTTGGGTGTGCCCCATTTAGGGGGGGCCGCCAGTATCGAGATTTTAGTACCGGAAGGGGAGGTGGCCGAGGCCAATGAAGTGATTGCTGCCTCGTTCGGCTAGGCCAAAGGGCGGTTTCAGTTGTGGTTTTTGGTTTAATTTCCCAGTACATTTTTAGGGGGGTGGAAATATGGCGGGTAAGAGGATTGCTATTTTAACAGGCGGCGGCGATGCGCCCGGTATGAATGCAGTTATCCGCATAGTTGTGCGGACTGCTTTAAGTTACGGTTTAGAACCTTGGGCTGTTTACCGAGGATACCACGGGTTAATCAGGGGCGAAATGGAGCTTTTGAACAGCCGTTCGGTCTCGGGCATTATTCAAAGGGGGGGTACTATTTTAAAAAGTGTCCGCTCAGAACAATTCCGGACCAAGAAGGGCCAACTAGCCGCTGTGGAGCAGCTGCGGAAAAACGAAATAGATGCGCTGCTGGTTATCGGCGGAAACGGTTCTTTCGCCGGAGCCTTAGCCCTGGAAAAAATGGGGGTTAGGGTCATCTGCATCCCGGCAACGATTGATAATGATATTGCTTGCACAGACTACTGCATTGGTTTTGATACCGCAGTTAATACTGTGATGGGGGCGCTCAATAAGATTCGGGATACTGCCAGCAGCCATGATCGGGTTTATGTGGTCGAAGTTATGGGCAGAGACTCCGGGGCCATAGCTTTATATGCGGGTTTGGCCGGAGGGGCTGATGTGATTTTAATGCCGGAAGTACCCTACAATGTAAAGGCTGTTTCAGCCCAAATTCAGGCTGCCAATGCCGAGGGTAAAACCTACAACATTATTGTTGTAGCCGAGGGGGTTAAACCCATTTCCGGGGTTAGGGGGGAAGAAAGCCCCGCGTTGCAAATTGGCCGCTATATTCGGGAGAAGACCGGGTTTGATACGAGGATTACTATTTTAGGCCATATCCAAAGAGGCGGGGCGCCCACCGCAAGAGACGGGCTTTTAGCCTGTAAATTAGCGCATCATGCAGTAGAGCTGGTTTATCAGGGGAAAAGCGGTAAAATGCTGGGCGAAGTCGATCAGGTTGTAAAAACTTTTGACCTTTCCTATGCTTTGGCGCAGGAAAAGCAGCTTAACCAAGACTATCACCGTTTGGCCAGTATTTTGCCTTCCATTTAGAGTAGGAGGTTTTGTAATGCGCAAAACAAAAATTGTTTGTACGATTGGGCCGGCCAGCGAAAGCCCGGAGGTGTTTCGGGCCCTGCTCTTGGCCGGGATGGATGTGGCCCGCCTTAATTTTTCCCACGGTACCATGGATGAACATTTGGCCCGGATCCGGGCCGCCCGGAAGGCGGCCCAGGATTTAAAGCGCAATTTGGCCCTTCTCCTAGATATTCAAGGCCCTAAAATCCGTTTAGGTACAATTAAGTCCGGTTCCACCTTCCTGGAGTCCGGCGCGGAATATACTTTAACGGTGGATCCGTACTTAGGGGACGGCCAGAAGGCCCACGTTGACTACCCCTATTTACACCGGGATCTAAGGCCCGGTGCGGTGATTTACATAGATGACGGCCTTTTGGAATTGAGGGTTATGAAGATTAAAGGGCCTGACGTGGTCTGCCGGGTTGTGGTCGGGGGCGAGCTGAGTTCCCGAAAAGGGCTGAGCCTTCCCGGTGTCAATGTGGATTTGCCGCCCATCACTAAAGAGGACGAAGAACACATCAAATTTGGGGTTTTGCATGGGGTTGATTTTATTGCCGCCTCCTTTGTGCGCCAAGCCTCAGATGTTCAAATTGTCCGCCGAATTATTCAAGAAGCAGGCGGCACCCAAAAAATTATTTCCAAAATTGAAAGCAATGTTGGCCTCCGCAATATTGATAAAATAATCGATGTTTCCGACGGCATTATGGTGGCCCGCGGGGATTTGGGAGTGGAAATTCCCGCGGAAGAAGTGCCTCTTGTCCAGAAAATGCTAATCCGGAAATGTAATTTGGCAGGTAAACCGGTAATTACAGCAACTCAAATGCTAGATTCCATGATTCGCAATCCTAGGCCTACCAGGGCAGAAGTAACAGATGTTTCTACGGCGATCTTTGCCGGTACGGATGCTGTAATGCTTTCGGGGGAAACGGCGGTGGGGGCTTATCCTGTGCGGGCAGTCCAAATTATGGATAAAATTGCCCGGCGCACGGAACAGGTCTTAGATTACTCCGCTTTGCTCCAGGAAAAAATAAGGGAAGGGCGCACAGCTATTGACCAGGCAATCTCCTTGGCCGCCTGCCAAGCTGCCCGGGATTTAGAACTTAAAGTGATCATCTGTTCTACCTCTTCCGGCGCCACCGCCCGCAGTATTTCCCAAAAAAGGCCTAAAGCGGTAATATTTGCCACTTCTCCGAATGAACAGGTGGTACGGCAGCTGGCTTTAGTCTGGGGCGTCTGCCCGGTGTGCGTTAAACCCAGTTTTTTAATTGAAGAGATAATCGAAAACGCGGTTATCAAAGCAAAACAGAGGGAGTTGGTTGAATCCGGGGATGTTGTTACTGTTGTCTCCGGGGTTAAAGTTGGAGAGGCCGGGGGTACCAATTTGATGCAGATCCACAAAGTGGAATAGAGGATAGCAGATAGCAGGTGAGCGTATGAAAATCGGGAAACTCTCAGGTGAATTGCTTCAAACCATGGTTTTATCGACTATTCAGTTTCATCGCCGCGATGTTTTAGTGCACGCAGGCTTAGGGGAAGATTGCGCGGTTATTGATTTCGGGGAGGAAGTCTGTTTGGTGTCCACCGATCCCATTACAGGGGCCGTTGAAGGTATCGGCGAATTGGCGGTGCATGTATCCTGCAATGATATTGCCGCTAACGGAGGAACTCCGATAGGGGTCCAGATTGTACTTTTACTTCCGGAAAAAATCCAGGAAACAGAAATCCGCGAGATCATGGAAGACGTCCAAGTAACCGCAGCCGAGCTGGGTGTGGAAGTTATCGGGGGCCACACCGAGATTACAAGCAAGGTTGCTGAATGCATTCTGTCCGTAACCGCGGTGGGCCGCGCTCCCAAAGATCGTTATGTTACCTCGGGCAATGCTCAAATCGGGGATGATGTTTTAATTACTAAGGGTGTGGGTATTGAAGCCACTGCCATTATTGCCCGGGACTTTGCTTCTCAACTGCCCTTCACTGTTAGCGAAGAAGAAATCCGTAGTTTTAGCGAACAGCTTTCTGTTGTGCCGGAAGGGCTCTTGGCTGCGGAATTTGGGGTTAACGCCATGCATGACGTTACCGAAGGCGGATTATTGGGGGCCGTTGCCGAAGTTTGTGCAGCCTCAGAAGTGGGGGCTGAACTTTGGGAAGAAAAGATTTATGTACCGGATTTAACCCGAAAAATTACGGCTCACTTAAATCTGGATCCCCTGGCCTTGCTTTCCTCCGGGTCTATGTTAATTGTAACTTCCCGCGGTGAGGCCTTAGTTGAAAAACTAGCTGAACAGGATATTCCCGCCTTTGTAGTGGGGAAAATTATCGCTGATTCCCCCCGGCTCCTCCGAGCTGATGGGAGAAAGGAGCCTATCCCCAAATTTGTTCAAGATGAGCTTTGGAGACTTTTGGAGCGTTTAGACGAAGGGTAAAAGGATATGCTGCAGGCATTTCAGCCTTACAATATTGCAGCTGGAATGGGCGTCAAGTTAAAACTTGGCGCTTTTTGCCCTTTTAGGCCTCTTAATGCCGGCAGGCAAAAAAGGGTTTGGGAGAAATTGAGTGAATTAAATCAGTATTCAAACTTATAAGGGGGCCAACTTTGTGATTTCCAAAAATATTTGCGGTGTTTTTCTTTTGGTTTTGCTTCTGTTATTCTCCGGGTGCGGAGGGGAAATTGCCGCCGACCTTTACATTCAAGATATTTACGAAGCTGCGGAAACCGTAGAAAACGAGCTTTGGACCACCGCCACCATTGCTTTGGAAACTTACAGTGATGAGCACCGGGAGGAATTTAGTGAACTGATTTCTTCAATCTTTAGTAAAGCCGGTCATTTTAGAATTCAAAGCAGGGGTTTTTCCGACTATTTTGTGGCTGACGTTAGGATTCCGCTTTTGGCATACGAGAATAGGGAGGAACTTCGGATTAAGGACGGGCTGCTGGGTGCAGTTGCGCTCGGCCCGGATGAAGACGGCGACTACTTTTTCGGGCTTGCTTTAAACAGTGCAAAATTTGAGGATATTTCCCAGCAGATCTCTTCTGAATACTGGACCGACCTCTCTTTTGAAAAATTTTCGCTGCAGTTAAATGTTATTAATGACACCCGGGAAAGTGTCGATCTGACAGTACAAGGCGTTTATGCTAACCAAAAACCTGTGCTTTACGACGGGGTTTTTAAGCTGGAAAGGCGGGACAGCTTGGAAATCAAACTCTCTGATCTCATGCGCGATTGGGTTTATGAAAACGGGACGGTGCTTTTTGGTTATCTTTAAGCACTTTACTAACTTTGTCTTACAAACCCCCGGGGGAGGTGTTCGCCAAGTTTTACCGAATTAATCCATGATTCGGTAAAAGACGTTTTTTGGTTCCAGGAGGAGGTTGCGGTGGTATTAGATAGGAAAAAGTATCAATTATTGGCAGATCTGCCTTTGATAATTTATGTTTCTGATCTTCAAACCCGCCGGATTTTATTTTTTAGTGCCTACGCCGAAGCACAGCTAGGGCTAAAAGTGGGTCAAATTTGCCACCAAAGTATCTATGGCAATAAGGATATTTGTCGCTTTTGCACTAGTTCCGAATTACTTGATGCAGAAGGCCGGCCTAAAGGGGTGATCATTTCGGAAATCTATAACCCCAGGTTAAAGCAGTGGTTTGAATCCCGCAGCCGGGCGGTGTGGTGGAACGGGCGGCTGGCCCGGTTTGATCTGGCCATAGACATTAGCGATCGGGTCCGTTTACATAATATAATAACGCCGAAAGACGAATACTACGCAGCTATTTTAAAATCCGTGGGGGATGGGGTTATAGTCACTGATCAAGAAGGTAAAATTACTTGGATGAATCCCGTAGCTCAAGATTTAACCAGCTGGTCCTTAAAGCAGGCCCAGGGTTTGGCTTTGGAAGATGTTTTTCACATTGTTCATACCAAGACTAAAGAACGCTGCAGTAATTTAGCGGCCAAAGTACTTAAGCAAGGGCGAGTTGTTGGTTTGGCCAACCATACTAGCTTACTGGCTAAAAACGGGAAGGAATATCAGATTGCCGATAGTGCCGCGCCGATCCGAGATGATCAGGGCAATATCCTAGGTTTAATCCTAGTTTTTCATGACGTTAGCGAAGAATATCATAGGAGGGAAGAACTAAAAAGGAGTGAGGCTCGATTCCGGGGCCTTTTTCAACGCTCCTTAAATGCAATAGCCCTCCACGAAATTATCTGTGACCAAGGGGGAAAACCGGTGGATTACAAATTCCTTGTGGTCAATCCCGCCTTTGAGGAACTAACAGGTCTTAAGGGGCGGGAAATTGCGGGAAAGCGGGTTTCCCAGGTGCTGCCGGGGATCAAAAAAACCTGGATCGAAAAATGCGGGCAGGTTGCCTTAAGGGGCTGTTCTTTAGACTTGGAAGATTATAGTGGGGATTTGGGAAAACACTATTCCGTGCGGGTTTTTAGCCCTCAGCAGGGCCTTTTTGTAACTGTCTTTCAAGATATTAGCGCTAGAAAAGAGATGGAGGAGAGATTAAACCGCCTGGTTTACCAGGATTCCCTAACAGGTCTTTATAACCGCCGTTATTTCCAGCAGCAGTTAGAGCGCTTGGGCAGTGACGGGGATTCCCTCCCCTTAAGCATTATAATCGGTGATGTGAACGGGCTAAAGATTATTAATGATTCTTTAGGCCATTTGGAGGGAGATCAAGTCTTGAAATCAATTGCCCGGGTAATGCGGGCTGTCAGCCGAGGCGGTGATATTGTAGCCCGCTGGGGCGGGGATGAATTTGCAATGCTCTTGCCCCGGACGGGCCTGGCCGAGGCAGAAGAGATTTGCGCTCTTATTGAAAAGGAAAATTTGAAAATTAACACCAAAGGCCCGGCCGCAAGCATTGGCCTGGGCGCAGTGTGTAAAACCAAGGCGGATGAAGATATCTTTGAACTAGTAAAAATTGCGGAAAATCGGATGTACCGCCACAAAATGATTACAGCCCAAAGCAGCCGCAGCGCCTTGGTTACTTCTCTCCAAAGGACATTATCGGAAAGAAGCTATGAAACAGAGGAGCACGCCCGGAACATGGAAAGCCTAGCCTTGGATTTAGGACGGGAGGTGGGCCTTTCCGATTCGGAACTAAATACGCTCTCTTTGGTAGCCCTTTTACATGATATTGGAAAGGTGGCCGTCCCCGAAAGTATTCTCAACAAACCGGGGCCTTTAACGGAAAATGAATGGGAAACAATGCGGCAGCATGCAGAGAGCGGTTATCGCATCCTTGCTTCCTGCCCCGAACTTCTCGATGTTGCCGAGGGAGTTTTGTACCACCACGAACGTTGGGACGGATCCGGTTATCCCCACGGCCTCCGGGGCCGGGAAATCCCCTTAATTGCTAGGATTGTCAGTTTAGTAGATGCCTACGACGCCATGATCTCGGGCCGGCCTTACCGCTCTAAAATTACCCCCGGGGAAGCCCTGGAGGAAATTAAGGCCTACGGCGGTTCTCAATTCGATCCCCGCCTCACAGAAATATTTCTGAAGATGATGGGCAAGCGAGCAGCCCCTCCCGGGCCTAGAGCCAAATAAACCCTAGAACCCCGAAATAACAGGGCCGCAGGTTTCTCTAGCACTAACCGTCCAGATTACTGTATCCGCATATTTCCCGGCCGTAATTAAAGGCCAATCGTCGCCGGGGTTGTAGACTACTGTGATCGGCACTTCATAAGAGCCAGAAAGGCCTGTTGTTGCGCTGTAACATTTTATAAATCCGTGCAACGGTGCCATTGCGTTGCCTTCGATAATTATAGTTACAGCGTTGTTGAGCCTGCCTTTAAGGGATTCCGGTGCATTTTCGAAGCCTTTTCTTTGATACATAACCATCACGGGTGAATTGGCACTGAATTCTACAGTGATGTTTTTGCTAACTTCAGCACCAATTCCCGGCACTTCAAATTGGACAGCATCGGGTGCCGTTACCTCCGCATAAGGAAGGACGGTTAGATTGATGCTGATTTCTTTCCAATCCGCCTGCGCCGAGCCGCCGGCGCTAAGTGCCATTAACAAGCAAAGAGTTAACACTAATCCTCTTTTCACATTTTCTTCCCCCTTATCGAACCATGATTGCGCCCCGCTTAAAGTGAAGCCGCTCAGGCCCGGATTTCTGCCGCTCGCATTGATTGGGAAACCTTTGTCTCACCTTAGCATGTCCTATTGAAAAAAAACTCTTTATTTTATCAAATTATTATTAAGATCAAAAACACGATCCGTCCCGGATTTAATAGCCCGGGGCGAATCTAGATAAAATTTAAGTCAATAAATATGGCTTGTGCCATTGCACCGGTAGGTCAACGTCTATGCTGAGCAAATAGGCACCGGCGGTGGCTTGTTTCGAAAGGGGGAAGCGCGTTTTACTCTAAACAAAACGGGCAACATTCAAAGAATTTGCCCAAGAATGAAATTGGTGATGTTGAGGTATTGAAAAAGCCCCATAAAATGTGCAGAGCCAATGTTTCGTCAGATGAATTTCAATCTGTGCCCTGACGAGCGGCGCTATGGTCTTAGAGACTGTGATAAAAACGGCGGCTGCTTCCGTTGACAGATAATCTCGGAGGTCTAAGGCGCAAGGCCGGCCGGAAAGTTATATGGTTTAAATGCTGCAATTCATCCAACCTAGCAGGATTTGGCGACTCTATACATTGTGTGAATCTCCGTGAACTTGATTGTTATCCGGGACTGATTATAGTGGCCTTATGGACATAGTCAACTTTTTCCAAAAACAATAAAATCCCCGCTAAACAGGGATCTAAAAAACAATGGTGCCGAAGGAGGGACTCGATAGAACGAATGTTCTTTAGTGTTGTTTAGTGCTGATACGCCTCTT